>JBEEGK010000317.1:0-14605 GCA_041166845.1 Acidobacteriaceae bacterium | reverse complement strand
CGCGAGGCGCAGGCTACAGTGATAGACCTGAGCAGCTTCGGAGTCCGTGCCGTGGCCCTCCGGTGCGATGTAACCGATCAGAAAAATGTTCGCTCCGTCGTGAAAGAAATCCGCAAAGAATTGGGCGGTTTGGATGTTTTAGTGAACAACGCCGCCAATTATGAAACCGTGGAATTTGAGAAATTAACGCTCCCGCAATGGGACGCGATGTTCGCTTCGAATACGCGCGGGCCCTTTCTGGTGTCTCAGGACTGCCTGAACATGTTGCGGGAACGAAAAGGAAAGAACATTAACATGGGATCTCTGGGGGGCTTGCTGCCGTGGGCGGACCATGCTCATTATTGCGCGTCCAAAGCTGCACTTCATATGCTGACGGAAGTGATGGCGAAGGCCCTGGCGCCGGAGATCGCGGTAAACTGCATCGCTCCGGGAATGATTGATATGGGAGAAAAAGCCGCTTCGAAATTCATGAAGAAGATGGCCGCGCAGACGCCAATGCGGGCCAATGGTTCAGCGGAAGATGTCGCAGCGGCCGCACTGTTTTTCGCGTCTGCTCCGAAGTTTATTACCGGGCAGATTCTGTACGTTGACGGCGGGTTGGGACTGTGAGGCGACTGGTCGCGGCGTCTCGAAAATTCAGAAGCGGATTGATCGTCGCTGGCCTGGCGTTCATCTGGGTGGCGGCGACGGCATCAGCAAACGCGCAGGCCCGCCCCGAGGACGGCGGACGTGAAATCCAGGTTTGGACCGGCGGGGGTCACTCGGTTTCCGGCGGCACCGGCAAAACCAGCGTTTGGAATGTCGGTGCGCGTTATGGATGGATTCTCTGCCGCCCGCACGGCCCCGGCTTTCTGAACGGACGATTCGAGTACGCCGTGGATGTCGTTCCGGTATTCATGGTTTTTCAGCCATCCAACACTGCTTATGGGGCGGGATTTAATCCTCTGAACCTGAAGTGGAATTTCGCGACTCGGGGGCAGGTGGTTCCCTACTTTGAATTGAGCGGAGGAACTTTATTCAGTAATCACGAAGTTCCCCGCGGCACCAGCAACGTGAACTTCACTCCATCGGCGGCGCTGGGTGCGCATTTCCTCCGTCAACGCTACAACTGGAGCCTGGAACTTCGCTATCTTCATATTTCAAACGCCGGACTAAGTAAGCCCAATCCAGGAATCAATACCGTGCAGGTGCGCTTGGGAATAGGAAAATTCTTCAGTCATTCAGACTAGGCAGATTCACTAACTATATTCTGCTGTTTTTGCTTTTCTCAGATCTTGCCCTGTCATTTCTTCGGGTTGAGGAATGCCCAGCATCCCCAGTACTGTCGGCGAAATATCTCGCAGCGATCCGTTCGGCTTCAAGGAAAAGTTCTTGCTGTTTTCGTCCACGACAATAAATGGCACCGGATTCGTGGTGTGCGCCGTGTGCGGACCTCCGGTCACAGGATCAATCAGCATCTCGGCATTGCCGTGGTCGGCGGTGATGAGGATTGCCCCGCCACGCGCGCGCACTGCGAGTTCAATGCGGCCCAGACAGGCATCCACGGTTTCAACGGCCTTGACTGTAGGCTCCATTTTTCCGGAATGACCCACCATGTCTGCATTGGCAAAATTCACAATGATGACGTCGAAGGCGCCGTCCTCGACCGCCTTTACCACCGTGTCCGCGATGCCCGCAGCGCTCATTTCCGGCTTCAAATCATAAGTTGCAACTTTCGGCGACGCGACCATGGAGCGCTCTTCCCCGGCGAACGGCTGTTCCACGCCGCCGTTGAAGAAGTAAGTTACGTGAGCATACTTTTCGGTTTCGGCGACTCGAAGGTTGCGCAGATTCATCTGTCCCATGACATTGGCAAGAATATTGTTCAGCGATTCTGGCGGAATCACCACAGGCAGGCTAAAACGCTTGTCGTATTGCGTCATGCAAACGTAGCTGAGATTTTTCGGTACGGTATCGCGTGGGATGGCGACATCGAGATCATCTGCGCCAGGCAGATCCCTTCCGCCCTGGTCGTTTAATCCGCTATTGCGCGTCAGAGCGCGCGTAATCTCTCGCACGCGATCGGCGCGAAAGTTCAAGCAAATGCAGGAATCATCATCGCGAATACTTGCGATGGGCACCCCACCTTCGCTCGTGCAGATGAAAGGCACGATGAATTCATCAGTCACATCTTTATTGTAAAAATTCTTTGTGCCTTCAATAGGATCTTTGTAGCTGCCGCCCTCACCTTTCCCGTTGACCATTGCGTCGTAGGCCTTGGCGATGCGGTCCCAGCGGCGATCACGGTCCATTGCATAATAACGTCCGCTGACGCTGGCGATTTTTCCAGTGTTGTACTCTCGCATCGCGTGCTGAAGCTGCGCCAGATATTTCACTCCGTTGGTTGGCAGGGTATCGCGACCGTCCATAAAGGCGTGGACGAACACACGGTCCACGCTATTCTGTTTCGCCATCTTCAGAAGGGCGTGCAGATGAGTCTGATAAGAGTGGACGCCCCCGTCAGAAAGTAATCCAAAAAGATGCAACTGGCGGTTGCCGGACTGCGCATTCTTCACCGCCTTGAGCAGCACGGGATGCGAGTAGAACTCGCCATTCTGAATCATCAGCTCGATGCGCGTACTGTCCATGTGGACGATGCGCCCAGCGCCGATATTGAGATGTCCAACTTCGCTGTTGCCCATCTGTCCGTCCGGCAAACCAACATACTGTCCACTGGTTTGAATCAGCGTGTTTGGATATTCGCGCAGCAGACGATCGTAGGTCGGTTTACGAGCCTGAGCGATGGCGTTAGCTTTAGTTTCAGCGCGATATCCCCAGCCGTCGAGGATGACGAGAACGAGAGGTTTGGGACGTGACATTCAAATCCTATTGTATTTGACCGTCGAAACGGAATTTACAGAATTCTCAAAGCAGCTTTGACAAATGGAGATGTACTACTATAGTTCGTCGTAGATGGGTTGTCGCGCGTGTGCTCAATCCCTAGCGCTAAGAAATGCGGCGGCAACATGGAGGAAATAATGTCAATGACTGCCTTCTTATTAGCCGAATTTGATTCAGAAATGAAAAAGACACGTACAGCACTGGAGCATGTCCCCATGGACAAAGGAAGCTTTGTTCCACACCCTAAATCAATGCCGCTGAATAGGCTTGCACCTCTTGTGGCGCAACTGCCCGCCTTTGGTTTTGCAGTGCTAACCACGCCGGAAATGGACTTCGGCAAAGCCAACTGGAAGCCCCTGCCATTCGAATCTTCCGCTCAGCTTCTGAGCGCTTGCGATGAAGGCGCGGCCCAGGCGCGCGCCGCTCTTGAGAAGGCCACTGAAGAATCCTGGACGCAACATTGGAAGTTGAGCATGGGCGAAAAAGTCTTTTTCGAAGGCTCACGGTTTATGGCTTATCGAGATATGTTTATGAACCATCTCGTACATCATCGGGCGCAATTGGGAGTGTGGCTGCGCCTAAATGATAAACCTGTGCCGGCCACCTACGGGCCCTCGGCAGATGACACTATGGGGCTCTGATCCCGTTTATTTTTTGTAGTTCAAAGCTTTCAATCCCGGAAACTTTGCCGATTCTCCTAGCTCTTCTTCAATTCGCAGGAGTTGGTTGTATTTCGCGACCCGATCGGTGCGTGATGCGGAACCAGTTTTAATCTGGCCCGCGCCGGTGGCCACCGCAAGATCGGCGATGAAAGTATCTTCGGTTTCTCCGGAGCGGTGAGAAATGATTGAGGTGTATCCGTTGCGACGGGCAAGCGAGATCGCGTCCAGAGTCTCGCTAACGGTGCCAATCTGATTGACTTTGACGAGGATGGCATTCGCGACCCCCTTGTCAATTCCCTTCTGCAGAAACTCGGTATTGGTCACGAACAGGTCGTCGCCGACCAATTGAATTTTGTCGCCAACTTCTTCCGTCAGGTGTTTCCAGCCTTCCCAGTCATTCTCAGCCAGTCCGTCTTCAAGCGAAACAATTGGGTAATCCTTTGCCCACTTCGCCCAGAATTTGACCATCTCATCCGAAGTCTTGGATGACTTGTCAGACTTCTTAAAAACGTACTTGCCATCCTGAAAAAACTCGCTGGCGGCAGGGTCAAGAGCGATAGAAATATCGGTCCCCGGCTTGTAACCGGCTTGCTGAATGGCCTCAAGCACTACCTCAATGGCTTCGACATTGGATTTCACCGAGGGTGCAAACCCACCTTCGTCTCCCACGGCAGTGTTGTAGCCTCGCTTTTTCAATACCCCCTTGAGTGTGTGGAATACTTCCACCCCCCAACGCAGCGCCTCAGAGAACGATTTGGCGCCGACCGGCATGACCATGAATTCCTGGAAGTCCACGTTGTTGTCGGCGTGGGCGCCTCCATTCAAAATATTCATCATCGGAACCGGTAAGGTGTTGGCGGCCGCTCCGCCGAGATACTGGTAAAGAGGAAGGTCGAAAGCGATGGACGACGCCCTGGCAGCCGCCATGGAGACCGCAAGAATTGCGTTCGCTCCCAGGCGCGACTTGTTTTTGGTGCCATCGAGTTCGAGCATCCTTCGATCGAGTCCGCGCTGGTCTGCGGCATCGAAATCGGCGAGCGCCTCGGCGATTTCTCCATTCACGTTGCCAACAGCCTTGGACACACCCTTGCCTACAAATCTCTTTTTGTCGCCATCGCGCAGTTCTACCGCTTCGTGTTCTCCAGTGGATGCCCCGCTCGGGACGATCGCTCGTCCGCGGGTCCCGTCGGCCAGGGTCAGTTCCGCTTCCACGGTCGGATTGCCCCGGGAATCGAGCACTTCACGAGCGTGAACATCTGCAATATTCGTCATGCGCATTAGATTTATTTCTTCCTTTGGCTTGAATGTTATTTCGAGTCTAGTAAGAGGCGGCGCATCAAGTGTGCGAAAGCTGAACTAACTTTCTTTCTCGCCGGAACTGAAAATTATAACGGACTGCAGTCCTTCATTGCGCCAATGCCAACAACTCTTCTTCGCTCAAGAGTCGCAGTTCCATCCAGCCCTCCACGGGAAGCGCGTCAGCGGGCAATCGGTTTTCCCAGATGCTGGAACGCACGCGCAGCTTCGTGGCGACGGGTTCGCCACGATTGCCATTCTGTCCCTCGGAGCGCGCAGCTGCTGGCTCGGCGTGAAAAATTGCTAGCGGAATTTTGAACTCGAAGCTTTTTGCCAGCACAACTGCGACATCCTGTCGCAAGTCGCTGGAAGTAGCGACCGCCCGGTCCTCCCCAGGAACGCAAAGGTTCCATGAACGAAGCTCGCCTGCTGCTACTTTGCTATCCAGACGCAGCGCGCGCCGTGGTCGTGAGGATTGCTCTGGCCATGACTCGAGATTGATTATTAGCTCGAAATCAGCTTGCGGCACCTTGTCTACAAAATCTATTCGGCCGTAGACATTCGTCTCGTCTATGCCTGCGTACATCGCATCCAGCAGCGAGACTTTGCCATGCATTGCACTGGAACGCCGGTCGGCAGTGTAGACCGCCGCCCCCATCCACTCAAAATAACGGACCAGGTCTCCGCTGATGTGAGGACGAATGTAATTCGTTTGCTGCACAAACAACGGCTGCACGGTCGCGCCCGAAATCGGCTGGGCCAGGTAGTCAGGAGGAGTGGCTCCCAGGGCTTGGTACACATTCGACAGATGCTTGCGATACAGGTCATCGAATTCACGATCGTTCGCGGAAGAATGCTCAGGCCCGTACCACCAGTTCCAGTCGCTGCCTTCGGCGATCAGTAGTTCCTCGAACGCCAGCTTCCGCTGTGCTTCGGTGCAATGCGGAGCCATCTCGTCGTAAAAACCGCGCGCGTGATGGAGATAGTCCCATGAGCGATTGTCTTCGGGGGCGCCAATCCATACGTTGAAGTTGGCATTGATCCACGAGCCTGGAACCAGCGAGCTGAGTTTATGCACATCCCGCTGACGTTCGATTGCCTCGGAAACTGTGACTGCTTCAATTCCAGGGTCGCGTTGTAACTGATCGTAGAAGCGCCGCAGGAATTCCCGTCCCGACTGCGGATAATATTCCCAGGCATTTTCGCCATCCAGAATGATTGGGACCAACGCATCGCGTCCTTGCGCGAGCACAGGCTGGGCAGCCTGTCTGATTTGATGGATGAGGTGATTGGCGGCCTCCTGCGCTGGCATTCCGGAGTACATAAAACCGATCATGTCTGAAATTGTGTGATCGCGGAAGATCAAATGCATTTCAGTTTCGCCCTTCTCGTAACGATGGAGTGCGTAGAGCCTTTCCGCGGCGCTCTGCGGGAGCCGTCCACTGCCGTCGCGTCCAAATGACATGCCAATGGTTCGCGACAGCACGCCTTCATCGGTTGCCATCCACTTCACTCCGAGTTTGTGTCCGATCTCAAATACTTCTTCGGAAACGCTGCCCTCGGACGGCCAGACCCCTTGTGGCCGAATTCCGAACACCGATTGATGCAAGTCCAAACCGCGCAGCAACTGCTCGTGCGCATCTTCTGGATGCTGAAAACGATTCTGCGGAAGCGGCAATCCTGGCGTGGACACAGCTCCCGTATCGCTGTCGCACAACAGAGGAAGAATGGGGTGATAAAAGGCCGACGTTGAGATTTCGATGCGGCCCTTCTGCGCGGCCTCAGCGTGGACGGGAAGGACTTTCGCCATTAATTTCCGCTGATAAGAAATTACGAACTGCTGGTCCTCGAGCGAAAAATCGCGCCCTTTCTGAATCAGCGCCGCGATCTCCGACTCCGGCAAGAAAAACTCATCGAACCATGCTATCTGTGACAACACTTGCAAATCGGCCAGATCCTGATCGTGGAAGTCGTTCAACGCTCGCTGCAGATCGTCTCCTGCATTGCGATATCTTTCCCACAATTCCTTGTAACGGGGATAGCGGCCAATCAGGTTTGTAGGATTGGCCTGAAACAAATAGCGCAGCGCAAACTGCCGCTCTGCCCTGGTGAGATCGTGAGCAGGCTTCGAGGCTATGGCCAAAAAAGGATCACGGGCCGTGCCATCCACGTAATCCTGAATTTGAGTCATGAGCGACGGGACCAGGTTGAACGTCTGGTGAACGTTGGGAAACTCATCCAGAAGTTTAACCATACCGTAATAGTCTTTTAACGCGTGCAATCGCACCCACGGGAGACGGTATTCTCCCGTCACCAAGTCTTTATAAAAAGGCTGATGCTGGTGCCAGAGCACAACAACGCGCAGTGCAGGCATTGATAGATAGCGCCTCGAAGAAGAGAAGTAAAAAGAAAAAGTCTAACATGTGATTTTTGAAGGTCGGCGCATGGATTGCAGATTCCCCGTAAATAGCATCCAATCCGGTACACTTGGAACGCCGCTGAGCATTCATAATGAAGAACTCGATATCGAACCCGAAACCTCCATCGCAAAAACCTTTAGCGTCCGAAGAAGCGTGCTCTTTACAGAATCAGTCTGCAAGGAATTTCACGCGTTCTGACGTTACGCTTTTGAGCGACCAGGATTTTTATCTCTTCAATGAAGGCCGCCACTATCGAGCCTATGACAAAATCGGCGCCCACGTTGTGAATAGTGCGGGTGAGCAGGGAGTTTGTTTCAGCGTCTGGGCTCCCAACGCTCGTGAAGTTTCAGTGATGGGAAATTTTAATGACTGGAATCCTACTTCACACGGCCTGCACTCACGGGGCAATTCCGGCATTTGGGAAGGATTCGTTCCTGGACTTGGCAAAGGAACTCTCTACAAGTTTCACATCGTTTCGCAGCATCACGGATACGTCGGCGACAAGGCCGACCCGTTCGGAGTTTTCCACGAAGTAGCTCCGCGTACGGCCTCGGTGGTGTGGGACCTGGACTATAAATGGTCCGACAAAGAGTGGATGGCCAACCGCGGCAAGAAGATATCGCTCAATGCTCCTATCTCGACTTATGAAGTCCATCTGGGCTCATGGATGCGGATTCCGGAGGAAGATAACCGTTCACTCACCTACCGCGAGATCGCTCCTCGGTTAGCGGACTACGTCGAGCGCATGCAGTTCAGCCACGTGGAATTACTGCCGGTGATGGAACATCCTTTCTATGGGTCGTGGGGATATCAGACCACTGGCTATTTCGCTCCCACATCGAGATGGGGCACTCCCCAGGATTTTATGTTCCTGGTGGACTACCTTCACCAGCGCGGTATCGGAGTAATTCTCGACTGGGTCCCCTCTCACTTCCCTTCCGACACACACAGCCTCGCATATTTCGACGGCACGCATCTTTTCGAACATGCCGACTGGCGGCTGGGCTTTCATCCCGATTGGAATACTTACATCTTTAATTACGGACGAAACGAAGTTCGCAGCTTTCTAATGTCGAGCGCGCTGTTCTGGCTGGATAAATATCACGCAGATGGATTGCGAGTGGACGCCGTCGCATCAATGCTCTACCTGGACTATTCGCGGCGCGAAGGTGAGTGGATTCCCAATAAGTTTGGTGGACGCGAGAATCTCGATGCGATCGAATTTCTGCGCCAGCTCAATACCGAAGCCTACAAAGAACATCCCGACACTCAGACGATAGCGGAAGAATCCACTTCATGGCCCATGGTGTCGCGTCCTACTTACCTTGGCGGGCTTGGTTTCGGAATGAAGTGGGACATGGGCTGGATGCATGACACGCTAGAATATTTCGCGCGCGAGCCGATTCACCGTCAGTACCATCAGGGGCGTCTGACTTTTCGCATGCTCTATGGGTTCACTGAGAATTTCGTGCTCCCGCTTTCGCACGACGAAGTTGTCCACGGGAAAGGCTCTCTGCTCGACAAGATGCCCGGAGACGTCTGGCAGAAATTCGCAAACCTCCGTCTTCTTTACGGATACATGTATGCGCAACCCGGCAAGAAATTACTTTTCATGGGCGACGAATTCGGGCAGTGGGAGGAGTGGTCGCACGATAAGAGTTTGGACTGGCATTTGACCAGCCAACCGCTGCATCGCGGGATCCAAAATTGGGTGCAACAACTCAATAGTATTTATCGCAGTGAACCTGCGCTACACGAACTCGATTCCGACAGCGCAGGCTTTGAATGGATAGACACGAATGACAATGCCTCTAGCGTGCTTTCGATGTTGCGAAAAGCAAAGTCTCCGAACGAAATCATATTAGCGGTATGCAACTTCACTCCGGTACCGCGAGCGCCTTATCGTGTAGGAGTTCCAGTCGAAGGATTTTGGCGGGAACTGTTGAATGGTGACGCCGTCGAGTATGGTGGGTCGGGTTGGGGAAATATGGGGGGCAAAGAGGCAGAGGCCATTCCCACTCACGGAAGGCCGTATTCACTGAGTCTCACGTTGCCGCCGCTTTCAGTGGTATTTTTGAAGGCCGAGATCCGAAGCAAAGCCGACTAGTCGGCATGTTTTGCCGTACATTCGGCACTTTCTTCCCGGTAACGACCTGACCGACAAGTGCCAATTCGGACCGATTTTTTCCCGTTGCGGGCTGTTTAATCCGGCCAACGCCCTGGGTTAATCTTTCAGGCTGACGCTAATTCGGGACTTCTATTTAGTAAATTCTCAACCTGGTCCAGAAATAACGTGATTGAAGACCCTTTTTCCACTGAAGCGTCAACAAAGTGGAGAGCCTCTTCAAGTACCGGTTGAGATCCGGAAACCATAATGATTGGCAGCATTGGGTTAAAGCGCTTCAATTCGGCGGCTAGTTCGGCCCCATTCATCTCTGGCATGTCGTAGTCGGAAATTACCGCAGAAATCTCGTGTTCGTGACAATGAAACAACTTAAGGGCTTGGCGGCCATTTCCTGAGGTTAATACTTCGTATCCATAGCTGCCGAACATCAAGCTGTAGAAATTTCTTACTTGAGGGTCGTCATCCACGCACAGCAACGTCGTCGTTTTCATAGGGGGGAGGGCTTTCCATTTCAAATGTTCCATCGTCGCAATGCAGGACGCGACAGAATCACGTGAAGTCACTGCACGCATATAGCCATTTGCCTCCTCAGCGTTGCGACCTGATGTTCGGTCATTTAGAGTGTTGCATCATGTCCACAACAGGAGAACGTTTTGAGCGCGCGGTTGCCATTATGGCCCGCCTGCGAGCGCCCGACGGCTGCCCGTGGGACCGCGAGCAAACCTTCGACTCCATCAAGCCCTACACGGTGGAAGAGACTTACGAAGTGCTGGAAGCGATTGACAATCGCGATTGGTCGGAACTGCCCGGTGAACTGGGAGACCTTCTGTTGCAGGTGCTGTTTTACTCCCAGATGGCATCCGAGGAGCAGAAATTCACGATTGACGACGTGCTTGACCGGCTTGCCGAGAAACTGATTCACCGGCATCCGCATGTTTTCAGTGATACGGTCGCCGCAACCTCCGCCGAAGTGCTACGGAATTGGGCGCAGCTCAAGGAAGAAGAAAAACAAGCTCGCGCCAGCACTAACAAGACTGCGTCCTCCAGCAACGGAGGTCACAAGGACAGCGGCGCAGATATTAATCCGAAATCAATTTTGAGCGATGTTTCTTCCGCAATGCCCGCGCTTCTGGAAGCACGTAAGTTAAGTTCGCGCGTTGCGCGCGTTGGCTTCGATTGGCCCGACGTTACCGCATTGCTTGACAAGTTGGGAGAGGAAACCGAGGAGTTAAAAAGAGAGCTTGCAGACGTACCATCTCGGAAACCCTCCGCAGAGCCCCGTGATGACTCTTCTCAGCCGTACCCGGAAGTCCTGCGAGCGCGACTCGAAGAGGAACTGGGCGACATGTTTTTCGTTCTGGTAAATATCGCGCGCTATCTGGCACTTGATCCTGAATCGTCGCTGAAGCGAACGAATCGCAAATTCCGCCAGCGCTTTCAATGGATGGAGGAACGACTGCACCACACGGGCCGCACTCCAGAAAACGCCAGCATGGATGAGTTGGAGAACCTGTGGCAGCAGGCAAAACAGCCGGGACTGAAGCCGCAGTGAACGGCGATCCTGTGGTCATCCGGAAATGCCAGAGGCTTGACGAGATGCAAGCCTGCGTCCGGTTGCAGAAAGCAGTATGGGGATTTTCAGATGCCGATTTGGTCCCCCTGCGCCTGTTCGTTGTAGCTGAGAAAGTCGGCGGACAGGTCATTGGCGCTTTCGCCGGTGACCAAATGGTAGGGTTTGCGTTGGCCATCCCAGGCTACCGAAATAGAAAGCCGTATCTACACTCGCACATGCTGGCGGTAAGCCAGCAGTTGAGGAATGCAGGGCTCGGTCGTCGCATCAAGCTATTTCAACGCGAAGATGCTTTGGAGAAAGGTGTTGACCTGATTGAGTGGACGTTTGATCCGCTTGAGATAAAAAATGCCTATCTGAATATTGAGAAGTTGGGAGCAATTGCGCGCCGCTATATACCAAATCAATATGGAATCACATCGTCGCCTCTGCAAGGAGGTCTTCCGACGGACCGCCTAGTGGCGGAGTGGTGGCTGAACTCATCCCGGGTGATCGGTTTGTTAAACGCGGGCGCGACGCCGGAGACGCATGCCGAGATAACGATTGCCGTTCCGGGACAGATCTCCGAATGGAAGTCTTCAGTCGCAGATAAGAGTCGGGCGCTAAAAACACAGAATCTCATTCGTGAGGATTTCGAGAACGCCTTCCGTCAGAGTCTTGCGGTGGTGGGATATCAACGCGATCATGCGGGCAACGGTACCTTTTTGCTCGGACGATGGAATCCTGAATTAGCTGTTACGTCGAATAATGAAAATTGAAGCCATTACACTCCGTGAAATTCAGATGCCGCTTGTCCATTTCTTTGAGACGAGTTTTGGCCGGATTTACGATCGTCGAATTCTGCTGCTCACCGCACATTGCGAGGGCATAGATGGGTGGGCAGAATGTGTGGCGGGCGAGGCACCTTATTACAGCTCCGAATGGCTGGACAGCTCATGGGTAACCATCCTTCGGTTTCTGGCTCCAGCGGTGCTTGCAGCGCAAGATTTGTCGCCACAAGATTGCCCCACGCTTATGGCGCGCGTGCGAGAACATCGCATGGCCAAAGCTGCCATCGAAAATGCGCTGTGGGATGCCGAAGCCAAACAGAAGCAATTGCCTGTATGGAAGCTGCTCGGCGGCAGTCTTGGAGAAATTCCCTGTGGCGTTTCGATCGGAATTCAGGATTCGATTCCGCAACTGCTCGACAAAATTCAACTCGAGCTTGCCGCTGGATACCGTCGCATCAAGCTCAAAGTGAAGCCCGGATGGGACCTGGACGTGCTCGACAAAGTACGTGCGCGCTGGCCCGACATTTTACTGAGCTGCGATGCCAACTCCGCTTACCGGATTGATCAACTGGAGCATCTCCGCAAGTTCGATGCGTTCAAGCTTTTAATGATCGAGCAGCCGCTCTGGGACGACGACATCTACAAGCACGCACGGCTGCAACGCGAACTACAAACCGCAATTTGCCTGGATGAATCTATTCACAACGTTCGCTCAGCCGCCCAGGCCATCGAGACCGGCGCGTGCCGAATTATCAACATTAAAGTGGGAAGAGTGGGAGGCTTCAGCGAGGCCATCAATATTCATGACCTCAGCCGGTCAAACAAGATCCCGGTGTGGTGCGGCGGAATGCTTGAATCCGGCATTGGCCGGGCGCATAACATCGCGCTATCGACGCTGGAAAATTTCAGCCTCCCTGGCGACGTGTCGGCCTCGAAGCGTTATTGGAAAGAAGACATAATTGAACCCGAAGTAGAAGTGACGCGGGCCGGCACCATCGTCGTTTCTGATAAGCCGGGAACCGGATATGCGATTCGGGAAGCCCTCATAAAAGAACTCACCGTGCGTCAGGAGACAATTAGGGCCGCATAGTCAAGGTTCAAGAACATGAAAGGGCGCTAGGGCTTCTGGTCGTCCAGCGGCGCGTGCCGATTCGACGCCAGCATCGCTGCTTCCTCTTTTTTCAACAACTCGATTCCTTCAGCCACGGAAAGTCCAGATGGCGCTGGCCGGAAGTCCGAAAAGACGTTCACGGAGCTGAAGTTAATGGTTTTGAAGAACAGGGCCTTGCCTGTCAGCGCGAGATCCATTTGCGTTACTTCCCAATTTCCTCCTCCGATGTCCGCCAGTTGCACCATGAAGTGGCCGCCACGGTCGAGGTGGCCGAGAATTCCCCATCCAAAACCTACTTCCTTGAAAAGAGTGCCTTCGATCTTGGCGATGCGATGGTCCGCAGTGTCAATTAGCACGCTACCTTGCATTCCTGTGAGAGTTTGCTCGACGTTGGAGGGCGGAGAATATTTCGGATTGGGAGAAAATTTAAGACGAACTAGATCGCGGCCCGGCGTGCCAACTTTATCGCTACCGGGCTCGGTGCCATCCCATTGATACAGGAAGGCATCGGGAAGGGCCACCATGATGCGCTTGGTACGGTCGGCGTCTTCCTTCTCCTGCCGCGCCCTCTTGCGCCGCTCGCCGGGATCGTCTACGAAGCGCTGCACGCGGGCGTATTCCGCCTGGCGCTGGTCGGGACTAAGGGGTTGATCGTTCACCGCCACCAGCATGCCTGCCATCATTTCGCGGGTTTCGACAATGATCCTGGTTTGCGAACCGTTTTGGGTTACCTTGTGCTCAAGAAAAAGGAACTTTGCGCCTCTCTGAGCAATCTCAAGTTCATGTTGAACGGTCGCTCGCACCAAGTCGGTTGGCGACTGCGAGGGCAACTCCCAAGCCCGGGCCGCCAGCGCATTTAAAAGCACGCAGGAAAACACCACGACCAACGGTGAGCGTTTCAAATCAATCCTCGCGTCTTGATGCGGCTCATTGTTTCCGGCCTGAGAAAACTCTGTTTCCTATCGTACTTCGGGATAGGAATCCTTCTCGTTGTTTTTGGATCACTGTTTTTGGATGATGGATTGGCTCCATTGTAAGCAATACTGCGCGGCTTCGTGTCCCAACGTCCATGGGACAACACCGAACTAGTGGCTGATGAAGCAGTTACCCAAAAAGCGATAAGTCTCCGGATAGTTTAGAATCCAGTCTTCCCGCTGCATCCGTGAGGAGGCTCAATTCTATGGATTCTAAGACTGGCGATTTGGCGCGTGTAGGCAGGTCTGTAATCATCAAAGGCGACCTCTCTGGGAGCGAAGACCTGTTGGTAGATGGTACGGTCGAAGGCTCCATCGAATTGCCGGGCAATGGCCTGACCATCGGACCCAATGGACAGGTGAGTGCCAACGTCAATGCGAAAACCGTAGTCGTTCACGGCAAGATTGACGGAAATATACGATCAAGCGATCGTACCGAGTTACGAAAATCGGCAGTGGCGGCAGGCGATATTTTTACCCAGCGGATATCCATTGAGGATGGCGCTTACTTCAAGGGCAGAGTGGAGATTCAGCAAGCAGTGCCAGGTGCCAATACGCCATCTGGTTCCAGAGTTGAAGCGAAGCCGGAATCCAAGGCTAATGTGACCCCTCCAACGGTGGCTTCCTCCGGCAACGTGCCGGCATCCGCTAGTGAGAAAACCGCAGTAACTGACATTAAGAAGTTTTAAACTGCCTCTGCTGCCGGTGAGCGGTATATTTAACTGGGAAAGTTCCGAAGCTCAAGCACTTACTACATTTGATGAAATTCTTTCGTTCCTCGTCACCCGTGGCCCGAA
>JBEEGK010000316.1:0-5916 GCA_041166845.1 Acidobacteriaceae bacterium | reverse complement strand
ATTGTCGAGTCCGGCAGCGACGTCAAAGGTGTGTCGAGGAGCAATTCGCGCGGGATTTGTGTCCGCATTGGCAGTGCCCGGCTTAGGAAGATTGATTCGTGTGGACCCGTATTGCGAAGGTGCGCAGGTCGTCAGCGGTACAGAAGCGGTTGGCACCACGCTTCCGCAAAACAGGCCGGCCTGGAGTTGCTGGTCGCTCGTCAGCCCCGTGAGATTCACCGGAGTATTCGCATCCGGAGCTAGCGGCACTGCGCCCGCGACCAACCCGCTCTGATAATTCCAGGTGAAACCAAACCAGGGCGCATTTTTGTTCAGCTGATATTGCAGATGTGCGATTTGTTGAAACGCCTGATCATGATCAATTCGGAAGGGGAGATTGGAGCCTGTGTCTGCGGGATTGTTAAAGATAATACCTCCGATTTCAGGGCCAAAGAAGCGCGATCTGGTGTGACCGATCACCGAATATGCGCTTAGCCCGTGAAAGTCTGGGACGTTAATTCTGATCGCCGCTCCATCTATTTTGGATTTCTTCCACTGAATCGGGAAAGTTAGGGAAGTGCTCAAGATGACGTCGAAATCGTAATCTGGATCGGTATATTTCCAAAAATAATCGGTATCTATCGAAACGTATCTACCGAGCGCCTGTGCGATTCCGGCAGTGTAATAGTTGCGATGGCCCGGTTGCAGCGGACGATCGGCAAAAGCACCAAACACATTTTGCGCCAGCCCGCCTTGTCCAGTTGCGCTGGAAAGAATCAGATTTTCGTTGTAAGGAGTGAGAAAAAAGCGGCCGTATGAGCCTCGTATTACCGTATTTGTTTTCTTCACGAGATAAGAGGCACCAAACCGCGGCTCGGCGGCGTTCCCCGAACTGATGCCGCGATACACGTCTCCACGCAAGCCCAGGGACAGAGTCAGGTTATGCAGCGTGATTACATCTTCTGCGTAAACAGCAAATTGCTTGATGTCCGTTTTTCCCAGAAAGTTGAATTGGCTACCTCCGCGCGTGAGATCGAAAGGTAGAAGCCCTGGCAGGAAGCCGAGATTTGCCAGGCCAGTTGCACACTGACTGGGATCTGTGGGAACGGAAGCGGTGTCCGGACTGCCGTCACCGTTAAGGCAAACTGCGTTGAACGCAGGGTCGGTAACGCCGACCCCAAAGCGCTCTGAAAGAATCGTGTGGTAGAAATCAACTCTTGCCTTGAAGTTGTGAATGCCCTTGGCATAAGAAACATCCGTCTTTAATCCCGCGTTGGTTAAGCGGCGGCTTTCGTTCAAGGTTGCCGGCAAATCGCTGAAGGGATTTGCGCTCGGATAATAGTTCACGCGGTCCTGGCGCACGTAGGCATTCACGCTGACCAGCGCGTTTGTGCTGAGAATGTGAGTGAATGACGGCGAAATGTCGAAGTTTTTATTCTGCTGGTGCTGGTCTTGTCCGGCCGCGAACTGGTCAATGCTGTTCGGTATCTGGAACCACGACCTGCCGCCAAAAAGGTTTATGTGGAGAGAATTCCTCTGGTCTAGTTGATAGTCAATGCGGTCGAAAATATTTCCGGAATTGCCGTGTGCGTGAATGGGATAAAACTCGGGAGGATCCAGAAAACGTCCGCTATTGGTGCCGTCAACGGAGATGAAGTTCCCGATCTTCTCATTGCCCACTGAGAGTGTTCCGCTAATTCCGGCGGTCCCAAAAGATCCGTACTGAGTTGAAAAGCTACCGGTCGGGCGAAGGATTCCAAGTCCCGACTTAGTTGTCGTGCGAACGACCATGCTGGCCTTGTCTCCGTATTCAGCTGGAGGAACGCCATTGATGACTTCCATGGATTGAACAGCATTGGCAGAAATTGCGTTGGAATAAATTCGCGTCTGCTGGTCTGAAACCGGCTGGCCATCGATGCTGAAAGTCGTGTCGGCGTGTTCGCCTTGAGGATGAGAAAGTCCGTTCGAATCCTGCGCAACTCCCGGCGTAGCCTGAGAGATCACGGAGAACAGGCTCGAATTCACGCTGTCACTCGGCAATCTTGCGATCAGCGTGCTGTCCACATCAGTGTGTGTCGTGGGAACGGCCTCAATCAAGTCGGCGGCTTCGACATTCACGGTTTCTCCCGCAGCGCCCACTTCAAGTTTTATCGCCAGACTTACGGGGACCGAAGAGCGCACGTCAACATCCTGCTGCGCGTTTTGGAAGCCATTAGAGGCAACATTCAAGTGATAGGTGTTGTAGGGAAGATTGTGGAATTGCATGACTCCATTTGCATCCGTGGCGCCCGAGCTGTGGTATCCGCTTCTAGGGCTTTGAATCTCGACCGTGGCGCCTTGCACAATCGCACCCGTGGTATCGCTTATAACCACAGAAATATTTCCCGCGTCTCCGAGGGCCTGCGGATCTGCATGCGCAGGAAGCACAACGTAAAACTTGAGAATGCAACACTCCACGAGTGAAAATTCAACACTGGACGCCTCCGTAAGATAGGGAATCGGTTTTAGAGTGGCTTTAGGTGAGCCCGATTTGTGGCGCCACTAGACCGATGGAGGAGGACGAATACAAACGGACGTGAGAAAGGAAGAGCGCCTAGTTGTGCTTCTTCTGGGTGCAACAAATCTCGAATAGGTTGGGGCAGCCGCAGGTTCAAAAACGGAAGCCCCTAAAACCCCGGAATGCGCCACAACACAGATAGAGCACTCGTGCGCCGGAACTTTGGAATCGCTTGCGTGAAAGTGGATGGCTTGGACAAACCCCGTGAACGCGACCAGCAGGGCACACAAAACTGCCAAGTACTTGAAGGTAGCCCCGAATTTATCTTTTGTCAGTGTCGACACGCGTGCCCCGGCACTTCCTTACAGGAGCAGATGCAGGCGCAGCGAAGAACGTTGCCCTTTTAGAATGTGCTAGATAATTAGAGGTGGGAGCATAACTCAGTTGCCAGAGCAATGCCCTCTTAGGCGTGGGTCGATGGTTCGAGTCCATCCGCGCTCACCACTTGTCCTTGTCGCTTGAGTGCACGGTCCAAGAGACTAGTGAGACCGTGAGCGCACAGTCAAATATTCCAAACGCTAGCATGGCGGGGAACTTAAACTGTTCCAACAGACTGCGTACTCCGAGACAAAGTGGTATCTGAGCCACTACCAACAGAATTATTGTGATCCAAAATCTACTCTCATTCCAAAAATCAACGAAAACCGATGATGGGAATTATCATGGCTAATCCCGCGGCAAATCGAGCAGGTCCCCAATGTAAAGCGTGGTCGAAAAAGCCAAGCAGTAGTGCAAAAATCAAAAGAGGTGCCTTAAAAGACCACCGATTCACCTTTTTCCAGTTCTTTAGGGGTTCTCTAGAATTCTGGCGCGATACGGGATCGTTCATATCGGGAATTCTACGGCGCCTGGATCGCTTGAAAAGTGTCACAAAGGTGGCACGTTTGAGGGGCCTGACATACCCAAAACGCAATTTTTCTGCGCGTGATAATACTTTATTAGAGGTTGCGCAGTTCAGCACTGCTTAACGTAATAATTCTCCACCCGAGATGCGAATCAGGCCTGGCGTATGGCCTTCGCCGGCGGATTCGTTGTCTAACCGGTGAAGTCAGTAATCATCCGCGCGCTGGCGCGGCTGCACGCTTAGGCAGAATCTCTCCGATGCGCCGGATTTGCGCTCCCACTCCGCGCAATTTTTCTTCGATATTTTCGTATCCGCGATCTATATGATAGACGCGATCAATGATGGTTTCGCCATCCGCCACCAGGGCGGCGAGGACTAGAGAAGCCGACGCGCGCAAATCAGAGGCCAGTACGGCGGCGGCGCTCAGCTGGGTCTTGCCTATGACCATGGCCTTGCGTCCCTCGATCTTAATGTTAGCGCCCATGCGCACCATCTCTTGCGCATGCATGAAACGGTTCTCGAAAATGTTCTCGGTTATGACCGACGTACCTTCCGCTTGCGTTGCCAGCGCCATGTATTGCGCCTGCATGTCGGTCGGGAATCCGGGATATTCTTCGGTGACAATGTCGGCGGCCCTGCAGGGACCGTCTCCCATCACACGAATCGAATCGGAAGTCTGCGTGGTCTTGACTCCGACTTCGTAAAGTGTCTCCAGCAAAGCTCCCAGGTGGGTGGGATCGCAACCTGCGATGTTCAGGTCTCCGGCGGTCATCGCGCCTGCGATGATGAATGTGGCAGCTTCAACGCGGTCCGGAATAATGCGGTGTTTAGCTCCGTGAAGTTTCTCTACGCCCTGAATACGGATGGTTGACGTCCCAGCGCCCTGGATGCGCGCGCCCATTTTGTTCAATAAGTCGGTGAGGTCCGCGACTTCGGGCTCGCGAGCGCAATTTTTCATGATGGTCTCGCCCTCGGCCAAAGTCGCCGCCATGAGCAGATCCTCAGTTCCTGTGACCGTGATTTTGTCGAAAACGATTTCGGCGCCCTTCAAACGCTTGGCAGTTGCTTCTACATAGCCGTGGTCCTGGGTAATGGCAGCGCCCAGACGCTCAAGGCCTTTGATGTGCATGTCAATCGGACGAGCACCTATTGCGCAGCCGCCCGGCAGCGATACGCGGGCCGTGCCGCAGCGCGCGACCAGCGGTCCGAGGACAAGAGTCGAGGCACGCATGGTTTTAACCAATTCGTAGGAAGCTTCGGGAGCCGCCAAATTCCGGCAACAAATCGTGGTGCGGTGCTGGGCGCGTCCATATCCGAGTTCGACCTCGGCACCCATAGCGGTTAGCAGGTTGCGCGTGGTTTCAATGTCGCGAACCTGGGGAATATTTTCCAGGATGACAGGTTCATCAGTGAGCAGGGCAGCGGCCATGGCGGGCAACGCGGCATTTTTTGCGCCGCTGACACGAATCGTTCCAAGCAGCGGATTTCCGCCTCGAATCACAAATTTGTCCATAAAGAAATGATTCCCTACAAAATAGAAATGAGTTTACGCCGAACACTCAGCGCGGCGCTGACCTATTCTACGAGCGAAAGCTGTAAATAGTAGAGGAGAAGATGTTAATCGGAAGGACACGGCCTTAGGTCAGGCGGAGGTCGCCAAGTAATTACTCTGCTCGGCCTCGAAGGTTTGCTATCGCTTTACGCACGTTGCCTGCTGTTTTCTTGAGAGCTCCTTCCGCGGCCGCCCGGTTGGATCCCGTCTCTAACACCAACAATGCGGTCGGAACATGATTGCCCGCGGATTGAAGGGCCGCCTTTGCCTTTTCACGGTCCGCGCCTGTAGCCCGCTCCAGAATGGAGATTCCGCGCTCTACCAGTTTTTCATTATTTAAGCGCACGTTCACCATGAGGTTGCCGTACACATAACCGAGGCGCGTCATCGCGCCACTGGAAAGCATATTCAAAACCATCTTTTGAGCGGTGCCGGCTTTCATGCGCGTGGATCCCGAGATCACTTCGGGACCAACTTCGGCGACGATGTCAATCTGTGCCGACTTTCCTAATGCCGAATTGCGATTGCAGGTGACTGCAATAGTCTTAGCTCCCCGGCGGCGCGCATAGGAGATCGCGGCGATGGCGAAGGGTGTGCGCCCGCTGGCCGCAATGCCCACGACCACATCATTCTTCCCAGGCTTGCGCTCCGCGATTGCGCGCTCGCCCATTTCACTGGAATCTTCATTAGACTCGACCGCCGCCCCCAGCGCTCGCAGGCCTCCGGCAATCACAAACTGAACTCTCTCAGGAGTAACATTGAAGGTCGGTCCACACTCGACGGCATCCAGTGCGGCGATACGTCCGCTGGTTCCGGTCCCCACGTAGATCAATCGTCCTCCACGTTGCAGCGCGTTTGCGATGACGGTGATGGCCTGGGCAATTTGCGGAAGCGAGCGTTTGACGGCGGCGGCAACTTTTGCGTCTTCCCCATTGATGATGCGCGCGATCTCGAGTGGCGATTTGAGGTCGAGGTCTACTGAAG
>JBEEGK010000315.1:0-4369 GCA_041166845.1 Acidobacteriaceae bacterium | reverse complement strand
GCTTTAATAGGATTAATGCCGAAGAAATTCATCAACATGCCAAGCACCGTAGATATAACGATCAGCCCGTAAAATTCCTTGGCTCGTCCCGGCTTTTTGTCCAACCCGTGCTTCCACCCAAATGCTTCCGCGACCGCGTAGGCGCTCGATCCCGTTAAGATCGGAACTGCCAGAAAGCCCGACCCGATCAATCCAATCGCAAGTAACGCTTCCGCCGCCCGTCCTGCCAACGGTCTCAGAGCCTCAGCGGCATCCGTAGCACTTTGAATATCAGTCTTGCCTGCTTTGAACAGCGTCGCAGCCGTCGCGAGAATAATGAAATACATCACCAGGTTAGAAAAAAGCATGCCGATATTCACGTCCAGGGCGGCGTACTTCAACTCCAGATTGCTGGCACTCTTGCGCT
Organism: Acidobacteriaceae bacterium; assembly: GCA_041166845.1. Classification (GTDB taxonomy): domain Bacteria; phylum Acidobacteriota; class Terriglobia; order Terriglobales; family Acidobacteriaceae; genus JALYIM01. Next base: position 3,963 of record JBEEGK010000315.1, on the reverse strand, counting down.
GGCGTATGGTCTTGCGTCCAATCGCAATCTGTTCTTCCACTTCCTGGTTCGATTGCCAGAAGAACATGTAGGGGGAGATGGTTGTCCCCAATATGGCTACCGCCAGTGCAAGAAATTTTCCGTCCCAGGAAATGTGAGGAACGAATGTGCCCCTCATCACTTCCGTCCAGTTGGGTTTGGCAAAGAAAGCCGATCCGATATACGCGAAAAGCGCGAGCGTCAACCACTTAAACACGTTGGCAATAAGCCGGTACGATCCCCAGACCTGAATTACTAGAATGATGATTGAAACTGCGATAATAAAAATCCACAGTGGCCACTTGACTATCAGATTGAATCCTGCGGCGATGGCGCCAATATCGGCGCCGGCATTGATGGTGTTGGCGACCACCAACCCAAATACCGACAAGTAAAGAAGAGGTTTCGTGTAGTAGGTCCGCAGGACGCCCGCCAGACCTCGCCCGGACACCATGCCAATCTTGGCGCACATAAATTGCACGGAGGACATCATGGGAAAGGTGAAGAGCGCCATCCACAGCATGGCAAATCCCGTGGAAGCGCCGGCAATCGCGTAGGTACCAATGCCGGAGGGATCGTCGTCGGAAGCTCCGGTGATCAAGCCTGGCCCAAGAATATCCAGCAATCGCTTGGCGGAACTTCGCCGACCAGGAGCAGCAGCTTCGATTGAAGCTGTTCCGCCAGCGGGTTCAATCGCTGGAATTGTCGCTTCGTCCACCTCTTGCCGGGCAGGTCTAGATTCTTGCGCCATCAGCTGAGCTCCTGAAAGTCGCCTCTGTATCTCATGCTAGTCGCCCCGAAGCATATTGGACCCCTACGGTTTTAGCTTTGCATGAGGGATTTCCTGTTCGGTCACGTGCGAGAGCTAGATGCGATGAGAGTAGAGAAGGTTTGATCGCAAGAACAGCGCCTCTCCACGTGCAGCGCAGTAACTCGTTCATTGAATCCCGTAGAATGTCGTTGGTCGGACGCGATGAAGATCAACACGAAACACGAAGTCTCGCTTCTGGGAGTGCCCTTAGATTTCAACTCCTCTTATCTGCGGGGCGCGGCAGAAGGTCCCGCGGCGGTACGCGAAGCCTTGCGCTGCTCTTCGAGCAACAGTTCTTCAGAAGATGGTCGAGACATCGTCCCGTTAGTGCAAGACGCTGGCGACGTGCAGGCCGACGAAGTCAACTGGATGGACGCAATTCGTCAGTGGGTTTCAAAACTTCTTCAAGCGGGCGCTCTTCCTCTCGTCATCGGAGGAGATCATTCCATTTCTTATCCTGTGGTGAGGGCTGTAGCGGCGCATTATCCCAACCTCACCATCCTTCATTTCGACGCTCATCCCGATTTGTACGAAGACTTCAACGGCAATCGCCTTTCACACGCTTGCCCGTTCGCGCGAATCATGGAGGACCGTCACGCCCGTCGCCTGGTTCAAGTTGGAATTCGGACGATGAACACTCGCCTGCTGGCGCAAGTGCATCGTTTTGGCGTGCAAGTTATCGAAATGAAAGATTGGCGAGGTACTCTGCCACACTTGGATTCTCCGATCTATGTCTCATTCGATTTGGACGTTCTCGATCCCGCATTCGCTCCCGGGATTTCACACTACGAACCCGGAGGCATGAGTACCCGCGAAGCCATCGCCGCCATTCAATCCATCAGCGCGAACATCGTCGCAGCCGATGTTGTGGAACTCAATCCCCAGCGTGATGTTAATGGCGTCACCGCTATGGTTGCCGCACGAATTGTGAAGGAACTTGCGGCCAAGATGCTACCCGCAGTGCCTACGATTTCGAGACCGACGCGTGCTACTTCCTCGTAACTCCTATATTTTCATATGATTGGGTAAACAACCGAAGACTGTCGACAGCCCATGAATCATTTTGACGACATATGTCGTCTAACAAATACGACGCATGACGGCTACACATCTACTGTCGTCTTGGAGGAGTTTATGGCCACGCTTTTACATATTGATTCAAGTCCCTCACCCACTTCAATAAGCCGCGAATTAACACAAGAGTTTGCTGAGACTTGGAAATCCGTGCACTCTGATGGAAAAGTTCTCTATCGCGATTTAGCCGCTAATCCGCCCGCGCCTGTAAACGCTGTTTGGATCAGTGCATCCCATACCCCGCCCAGCGATCTAAAAATCGAGCATAGAAATACCTTAGCCTTGTCCGAGGAATTGATTCGAGAGTTGGAAAGCGCAGATGAATATGTGTTTGGCGTCGCCATGCACAACTTCGCGATTCCCTCCGTGCTCAAGCTTTGGATTGACCAGGTTGTCCGCAGGGGACGCACGTTTTCTTATACCGCCGAGGGACCGAAGGGACTCTTGCAGGGCAAGAAGGCGACCGTACTCATTGCGAGTGGTGGCGTGTACCGTTTGGGGACACCCGCTGCTGCCATGAATCATATTGAACCTTATCTGAAAGTGATTCTCGCGTTCCTCGGAGTGACTGATGTGACATTCATTAGAGCCGAGGGTGCGGCTCAATTGATGACCGGTGCTGTGCCGCGCGAGCATTTCTTGAAGCCGACATTGGCACAGGTTCGCGCCGCAGCCGTCTGACCTGCGGACGTTAACTGTAAGCGCAGGAGTTCATTGAAAAGGAGACTTCGATGTTGCAACGTCGCGTCGCTCGTGTTGTTACCGTTCCTCCCCTTGGACCGGGATTCATTGGCCCCGGACACCTCGCAGCCCCAGTGTTGTCGTCCGAGGACTTCGCGCTTAATGACCCGTTCATTATGCTGATGGATGACCACCTCGATATCGGCGACCGTCCGGTGGGAGGGCCGCATCCTCATGCGGGATTTGAAACCGTAACTCTTCTGCTCGATGGCACAATCTATGATCACGATGAAGGAGGAGTGCTCAAAGCCGGCGAAGTGCAATGGATGACTGCGGGACGTGGCATCATCCATGGCGAAAATGTAGCGACGAAAGGAAAAGTTCGGCTACTCCAGTTGTGGCTGACGCTCCCTAAGCAAGAACGATGGACCACTCCGGATTTTCAAAACATTCATGCGGACGCGGTTCCCGTTCGTCATGAGCCGGGCGTAGAAGTCCGCATCTATAGCGGAAAATCTGGCAACCTTCAGTCGTCGACACGCAATCATGTTCCCGTTACGCTCACGGAAATCAAGCTGGATACAATGGTGTCCGCTGAACAGGAAATTCCGGCATCCTACAACGGATTTGTTTTTGTGATTCGTGGCTCAGTGCAAATTGGCGACGAAGGTGCAGCGCTCCAAACCGGCCAGGTCGGATGGCTGGATCGTCCCGATGGCGACGGTGCAAGTGTGTTGCGCGTGGTTGCCGGTGAAGAAGGCGCCCGCGTGGTCTTGTATGCGGGCCAACCGCAGGGCAATCGTATTGTTTCGTATGGACCGTTTATTGGAGACTCCAAGCAGGACATCGCCAGACTTTACACCGAGTATCAGGCCGGCCAATTTCTCAAGATGTCAGATCTAGCAAAGCGGGCGGGACGAGATCGGACGGTTTCGGCGTCCAAATAGTGTGAGGGCGCGCTTTCTTTCTAAGGGCGCACAGATCGGCTCTCTACGAAAGTCACGGGGTTTTGCCGCTATCTGGGACGTTCTTCGTGATCTTTCTCAAGAGGAATTCGCGGATTACGGTTCCAGCCGCGCGTCCTCCTATGCCTAGAGCGGCATCAGTGAAGACCAGGCCAACTCCGCGGTCCGCGTGGGGATAGTACAGATTGGAGAGAAGACCTGATCCGATATCCCCAAGAAGATAAGAATAGTTCGGCATGTCGCGTCCGCTGTCACTCCTTGCAATAACCGCAAAGCTGAGTGCATGGACGAGCCGAGATTTCTTGCTGCCCGTGCCCTGGTAGAAGTAGCGCGGGTCCTGATGGAAAATCGCAGGAAAAACTGCGTGGCTCAAAAGACTGCTGGTGAGAGTATCGCCGTAAGCAGCGGCGTAGC
>JBEEGK010000314.1:0-11572 GCA_041166845.1 Acidobacteriaceae bacterium | reverse complement strand
CGTGCTGTTTTCTTGGTCGGCCACATGGGCGCGGGTAAGAGCTCCGTGGGACGTGCGTTAAGCACCCTGCTCAATTGGCCTTTCGAAGATTTGGATGACCGTATTGAAAAGCGTGCAGAACGAACCGTCGAAGACATTTTCCGATTAAATGGCGAAGCAGGCTTCAGGCGGCTTGAACACGCTGCTCTGAGGGGCATGTAGCAAGATCCAGCGCAATTTCCCAGGAACGACGCGTAAGGAGGGGGGGCTTTTGCACAACAAGAAAACACGCAACTCCTCGACCAGTCGGATTACATCTCGGTTTTCCTTGATGGGCCCGCCACCGTGCTATTCGATCGTTGCCAGCGGCAAGCAATCCAGCGGCCTCTGTTAACTAGTAAAGAACGCTTTGCCGATCTCTACGAAAAGAGGCGAGCGTATTACAACCATGCGACTCTACGGATTGACACTTCCGGTAAGACTATCGAGGATGTCGCACGCGAACTGGCGAAAGAGTTCGAAGGTCATCTGATTCCAAAATCTGACTAATTTCTAAGGAGCGGCAGCGTGAAGTTAAGAAAACAGACACTCCTCCTCACTCTCGGCATCGCAGTCTCGATGCTCACAGTGCAGGCCAAAGATCGGGACAGTGACAAAGCAAAAGATAACCGAAAGGAACCTGTTGGTCAGCGCGTTGATTCCGGAACGTTTGGAATCTACATGAACGGGCGCCGCGTAGCCACCGAAACCTTCTCGATCCAGCAGAGTCCCGCCGGAAGTAACGTGGTCTCAGAGTTCAAGACCGAAGGAACCGCAGATCAATCGGTGCAGTCTTCGGAACTGCAGTTGGGGCCCACTGGAGACCTTCGCAAATACGAATGGAGGGAATCCAGCCCTGACAAAGCGACCGTGGTGGTCACCCCGAATGATACTTTCCTGATCGAGCACTACACCATGCGTGCCGAGGACAAGTCTCAAGATCAACCGTTTCTGCTTCCCGTCTCCACTTCCATCCTGGATGATTATTTTTTCGTGCACCGGGAAGTTTTAGCCTGGAAATATCTGGCCACCGGTTGTCGCCAGAACCAAGGCCAGGTGCAGTGTCCTCAGGGGCAAAACACACAGTTTGGGACTCTGAATCCCCATGCACGCAGCTCTATGCCGATCAGCCTGGTTTTCGTAGCCAAGGAGAAAGTTTCTATTCGGGGAGTGGATCGAGAATTGAATCATCTTGACCTGAAATGTGAAACTGGCGACTGGTCGCTTTGGTTGGACGATCAGTTCAAACTGGTGCGGGTGCTGGTACCGGGCGATAACACCGAAGTGCTGCGCGATTGAAAGTGATGACCAGGATGATAGTGTTAGCCATGAACGTAATCAGCCCTGATGTTTGACGCGCGCACAATCCGTGTTCTGTTGACGGTAATGCTGTTCGTAATCGTCTTAGGATTTTTGTATGTTGCGCATCACACGCTGGTCGCATTTCTTTTCGCAGTCTTCTTTGCGTATCTGGTGGATCCCGCAGTCTCGCGGGTAGAAAAGTGGACGCATGGACGCGGGCTTTCCATCGCCGTTATCTATTTTCTTTTGGTCATTCTGCTCTCAACATTCTTCTTTTTCGTCGGCCCACAGATAGCTCGTGAAGCGCAGAGGCTCAGCGAGTCAATGCCCGCATTGCTGGAAAGGGTGGGCACAGGACAGATCGCGGAACAAATTGGCGCCAAACACGGCTGGAGCCTGCGTACGATACAACAGGCAAAGGCATTTTTGGCCAGCCACCGCAATGATCTCCTGGATATCGGCAAGCGCGTGGGATTCCGCATCGCAGAATTGGCGCAGCAGTCGTGGTTGCTCGTTGCAGTACCAATTCTCGCTGCTTTTTTCCTTAAGGACGGGCGTAACTTCAGCGAGGTGGCGCTTTCCTTCGCGCACACCCGGCCACAGCGGGAGTTCCTGCAAGGCGTGCTCGATGACCTTAACCAGATGCTGGCACAGTTTATCCGCGCGCAATTGACCCTGGCTGCTTTGTCGCTGGTTATCTACGTTTCGTTTATGGAATTAATGCGCCTGCCTTATGCGCTGGTGCTGGGCACGGCGGGCGGCTTGATGGAATTTATCCCTGTCGTCGGACCTCTGGTCGCCGCGGTTTTGATTGTCGGCGTTGCCTTATTGATGAGCTACTCACACTGGCTGGTGCTCATAGTTTTTCTGGGCGCCTGGCGTCTGATTCAAGATTACATAGTCTCTCCCCGCATAATGGGAAAGAGTATGGAACTCCATCCCCTGGCGGCCATTTTTGGAGTTCTCGCGGGAGTGGAGATTGCGGGCGTGCTGGGCGTGTATCTCTCCATTCCAGTGATGGCCAGCCTGCGCATTGTGTGGCGACGGTGGCGGTTGTATGCGGAGAAGCGGCGCTTCGGTCCGCTCAACGATTACTCGTCCTTCCCTACGGACATCGCAGCTCGTCCCTGATCTGCGGCGACTACGATCTCTTCTTCCCTCCCCCATGTTGTAAGATTTCAAGCAGGCTATGTCATCAAAAACTCCTGTAGGAATTCTAGGCGCCACCGGTGTGGTCGGGCAACGTTTTATCCAACTGCTGGAACATCATCCGTGGTTTGAAGTCGCGTGGCTGGCTGCGTCGGACCGTTCAGAAGGCAAGACCTATGACGAGGCGACACGCTGGCGCCTGAAGACTCCGATGCCGGCAAGAATCGCCGGAATGCGTGTGTCGCCAGCTAGTCCTCATGGAGCTCCTAAAATCATCCTCGCCGCATTGGATGCCTCCATCGCTGCCGAAATGGAGCCTCGTTTCGCTGCCGCAGGTTGCGCCGTAGTCTCAAATTCCAGCGCGCTGCGCATGCACCAGAATGTGCCGTTGGTTATCCCTGAAGTCAATGCCGAGCATCTCAAGCTGATCGAGTGTCAGGCATGGCACCGCGACTCTGGCGGATTCATCGTGACCAATCCCAACTGTTCTGCAATCGGTCTGGTTATCGCCCTCGCGCCACTTCACGAACATTTTGGTATAGACGCGGTAGCTGTGGTCACGATGCAAGCCGTCAGCGGTGCAGGATATCCCGGCGTGGCCTCGCTCGATATTTTGGGAAACGTGATCCCGCACATTGCCAAGGAAGAAGAAAAGATGGAAGAGGAAACGCGCAAACTTCTAGGAAAGCTGAACAGTTCTGGAATCGTTCCGGCCGAATTTGCAATGAGCGCACAATGCAACCGTGTCGCAGTGGAGGACGGCCACACTGAATCGGTTTCGGTGAGACTAAAGAAGAAAGCAAAGTTTGACGACATCATCAAGCTATGGACTGAATTTCGTGGGGCGACCCAAGGCTTAGCGCTTCCTACTTCGCCTAGGGAACCGATCCAATACATAACGGTAAGCGACCGTCCTCAGCCGCGTCTGGATGTTGACGCCGGGGGCGGAATGACAACCACGGTTGGCAGGCTTCGTCCCTGCGGCCTGCTGGACTGGAAATTTACCGTGCTCTCCCACAACACCATTCGTGGTGCTGCTGGCGCTGCGGTGCTGAATGCCGAACTGCTGAAGGTACAGGGATATCTCTAAAATCACATGGCCGAACAGATCACTAAATCGTGGTTAAGAACGCGCATCGAAGACGGTTTGCGCAGTGGACTTCAACACGCTTACGAAACCGTTAAGGTTGATCCCGCTAAATTTCTCCTTCATCTGCGGGCGGCACATGGCGTCCCGATTTCCAGTTTCGAAGGCGTTTATTCCGTAGATATCGGAATGCTCGACGACATTGCCGGGCAAGTGATTCGCAGTAGTGGAAAAATCGCGGCGGCTGAAGGCGCGGGCTTTGGACTGGGTGGCTTCATCACCATCGTCCCTGATCTTGGCATTCTGACCGGCATTACCCTTCGGACAGTCCAAAAGCTCAGTTTGCTATACGGATTTCAGTACAACACCGACGAGGAGACTGCCGAATTATGGATTGCCGCCGCCAGCGCCGCGGGAGTTGATATCAGCCGCGACTTGCTTGAGAAAAGCGTGATCAATAAGTTTGTGCCTCGAGTGATCCAGCGCATTGCAGTGCAGGCCAGCCGCGAAGTTGTAGAGAAATGGTCGGGACGTCTCATTCCCGTGCTGAGTTCCGTGATTGGTGCGGGACTGAATTATTATTTTGTGCGTGCCTGGGGAGAAAGAGCACGCACTCACTTTCGAAATCGGCACCTGGAAGTTCGCAGCCGCATGCAGCGGGAGCAACCGTCACAATTAAATCCAACATCGGCTGATTGATCGTAATTGGCCGCGACAGTTATCGCAGCAAGTCCTCGAGTTCGATGCTGCCTTGCGTTTTCTCATCCCGGTATTTGACGATCACGGGCGTGTACAGCGACAGATTCCATTCTGCGCCCTGACCCTTTTTTACCGCCCTTGAACCTGGCACGACCACAGCGTTTTCAGGGACCTCAAGCGGAGCATCCTCCGTGCCTCGGTATATTTCGCCGCGCACCACGTCATACAGCGGCGTCGAATGCGTGAGAATCGTTCCTGCCCCGAGCACTGCGCCCTCGCGCACCCACGTGCCTTCGTATATTCCGCAGTTTCCGCCGACCAGAACATCGTCTTCGATAATTACTGGAATGGAGTTGATGGGCTCCAGGACACCGCCAATTTGTGCAGCCGCGCTGAGGTGCACTCGCTTGCCGATTTGCGCGCATGAGCCTACCAGAGCGTGCGAATCCACAAGTGTTCCCTCGTCCACATAGGCTCCTACGTTAATAAACATGGGAGGCATGCAGATCACAGTGGGCGCTACATAAGCGCCCAGCCGAACTGAAGATCCGCCTGGAACAACTCGAACGCGATCGCGCACTGTAAACCGGCGCGCGGGAAAAGTATCTTTGTCCACGAAAGAGAGGCTGGCGTCTTCGCCCATTTTGCTGAGTTCACCCAACCGAAAGCCCAGCAGAATTCCCTGTTTGACCCATACATTGGTGAGCCAGCGGCCGTCAACTTTTTCTGCCGCCCGAATTTTTCCTTGTGTGAGTTCGTCGCGAAAGTCGAGGAAAATTTGACGCGCTTCAGTATTGCGGTCTATTTCACCCACCGAGGCCAGTCGTTCAATCGCAGTTTTCAGGGATTCCATTAGAGGTTCGATTGAAGATTATCGCCGGATGATTGTCAAACTATGATTGTCAAATGATGATTGTCAATTTCAGTGACTAACCTGAGAAGGTCCGGACGATCTCAAACACACTTGCACTCGCTGCGAATCAGTACGCCCGGCATTTGATGGGAAGCTTCGCGCGCTTCCGCCAGCGAGGAATAAGGACCATGCCAGCGCGCCTTGTCTGCCTGGAAGCCTGGAGGATGTGCCCTGCCCCGATTACATTGACCGCAGCTTGCGCGATGAACAATGACCTTGTGCGGCCCGGCAGCCCAATTTTCGTACACATAAAATTCCCGGGTTTCAGCCGTGGAAGCTTCGGGTCTTTTTACCAGTCCCACTTCGATCACGATCTTATTCAGCTTCGATCGAGTTTCCCGTCTCATGGGAAGCAGGGGCAGGCGATAGACTTCTTCCAGTTTTCCCATCATAGCGAGGGTCGCTTTGACGGGCAGCGGATTCGACTCGATGAAGTTCGCTTGCATCAGGGGATAGTATTTTCGATGGATTCGCCGGGCTGTGTCCCAGTCGTTGTCGAGCGCCGCTCTGGTCATCTCCGCCATTTCACGCGGTAGCTCGTTCGACGCCACGGAGATTAGTCCCACTCCCCCCAGCGCAATAATGGGCAAGGTTGCCGCATCGTCTCCTGAAAAAACCAGAAAATGTTCGGGGACCAGATTGCAGACTTCGGCAATTTGAGTCAGCGAGCCACTGGCTTCTTTCACTCCAGCGATATTTGGAATTTCGGCCAACCGGGCCAGCGTCGGCGGATCAATGTTGACTCCGGTGCGTCCAGGCACGTTGTAAAGAATAATCGGCTTTTCGACGGCCTCCGCGATCGTGCGGAAATGCTGAACCTGTCCTTCTTGAGTCGGCTTGTTGTAATAGGGAGAGGCACTCAGAATGGCGGTCACTCCCGCCCGCGAGGCAATTTCTTTTGCCTTGGTTACGGCGTCAGACGTGGAATTAGAGGTCGCCCCTGCGACCACCGGAACTTTCCCGGCTGCGGCTTCAATCGTGAGATCAATGACGCGCAGCCATTCGTCATGAGTGAGAGTAGGAGTTTCACCGGTAGTGCCGCATGTCACGAGAAAATCTATGCCGGACTCCACCTGCCACGCGACGAGGTTGCGCAGTGCAGACTCATCAATCGAACCGTCCGCATGGAACGGAGTTACCAGGGCAGTGCCGCAGCCTCGCAATTGCATGAAACTAAGATAGCGCGAACTGCGAATCTATCAAAACTGCGTAAGTTGCCGCCCGGCATATCTGCGAAATCAAAGCTGCGGCCAGATCTCGTCAAATTTGAAGAATCCCTTCTTGCCCTGTAGCCACTCTGCAGCCCTCACCGCGCCTTCCGCGAATCCGTGGCGCGATTTCGCATCGTGGCAGAGATAGATGGTGTCGTTCGGAGAATCCAACACAAACTCGTGCATGCCGACCACTTCCCCTTCGCGGAATGAAGTAATTTCTAACTGGGTCGTTGAGGCTTCTTGGATGATCTTTTGCAATACTAACGCCGTAGCCGACGGAGCATCTTTCTTCGTGGCGTGATGGCGCTCGAAAATCTGCCCAAAATATTGGTGGTTCAGGGCTGCGGAGGCGGTTTTCGCAGCCTCAAAAAATAGATTGACTCCGATGGAGAAATTAGCGCCATAAACGAAAGCTCCCCCATGTTCCTCAACCATCTTTCGTACTAAAAACAACTGATCGTACCAACCGCTGGTGCCCACCACCATACTGACGCCAGCTTCCATGCACGCCTTAATATTGGGGAGAACTGCTGCGGGCGAAGTAAAGTCAATGACAACATCCTTAGCAGACAGTTTTTCCTTGGATAGAGCGGCGCCTCCGGGATTCTCAGCCGAGCACAGAACCTCAACCTCGTGGCCGCATTGGCGCGCGACTTCAGCTACTAGCGACCCCGTCCTTCCTTTGCCCAGCAGAAGAATTTTCATAGTCACTCTGCGGTTGTCACGATCGCGGACAAGCCGGCATTCTGCGCCTGCCCTCCATCTCTGAATATACAACTGTGTCCCGATTTGGGTGGAGCGTCAAAGCTGCGGCCCAATTTCGTGTGCTACGATCATGTACTTCTAATGCCAACTGGAAAATTACAAATTGTACCCCTTGGAGGGCTGGGCGAGTTCGGTATGAACTGCATGGCCCTCCGATGGGGCGATGACATTATCGTCATTGACGGCGGGCTAATGTTTCCCGAGGCCGAACTGCTCGGCGTGGACATCGTTGTTCCCGACATTTCTTATCTCATCGAAAATCGCCACCGTGTCCGGGGAATTATCCTCACACACGGTCACGAAGATCACATTGGAGCCATTCCCTGGATTCTTTCCGAGCTGAACATTCCGGTTTATGCGACCGAGTTTACGCTCGCCTATGTCGAAGACAAGCTCGAAGAACATGGACTACTCGACAATGCGTCGCTGAATGAAATTGAGCCCGGGAAAAGATTTAAGCTTGGCATTTTCACCATCCATCCCATCCAGGTCACTCACAGCCTGGTGAATTGCGTGGCGCTGGCGGTGCACACACCGTTAGGCGTTGTGATTCATACTGGCGATTTCAAGGTTGACCCGACTCCGACAGACAACCGGCTGTTCGATCTGCATTCCTTCGCGGAATACGGGAAAGAAGGCGTCCTCGCATTGATGCAGGATTCCACCAACGTTGAGCGCAAGGGTTACACGCCGAGCGAACGAGCGGTCCGGCGGAAATTCGACGAAGTATTTGCGCGCACCGAGCGCCGGCTTTTCATTTCCTGCTTTTCATCGTCCATCCATCGCATCAAGCTGGCAGTCGAACTCGCCTACCAGCATGGACGAAAAGTGGCCTTTCTGGGGCGCTCGATGAACAGCTCGGCGGAAATCGCCGAAGACCTCGGATACATCGAAATTCCTGAAGGACTTCTGATTCATCCCGGTGAGATGAGGAATTTCGCGCCGGAAAAAGTATGCGTGCTGATCAGCGGAACTCAGGGCGAGCCCATGTCAGCGTTGTCGCGCGCGGCCGTCAACAATCACAAGCACGCGAAGATCGAAAAAGGCGATACCGTGATGTTGTCATCGCGCATTATTCCGGGGAATGAGAAATCCATCTACCGCATGGTGGACCATCTCTTCCGTCGCGAGGCCCACGTGATCTACGACGACGGATCTTCACCTCCGGTACACGTCAGTGGTCACGCTAGCCAGGAAGAACTGCGACTGATTATTAATCTGGTGAAGCCGAAATATTTTATTCCCATCCACGGCGAATACCGTCAACTCAAACTGCACGCGGAATTTGCTGGTGCCATGCATGGGTCGGTGGGCAGCGTGATGCTGATCGAGAGTGGAGACGTCCTCGAAATAGATGAGTTAGGGGCACGCAAAGCCGGTCGAGTGAATGTCGGACGCGTCTGCATTGACTCCGGCTCACGCACGGATGTAGTTGAGGACTTCGTCGTCAAAGACCGCCGTCACCTGAGCGAAGACGGAATCGTGCTCCCAATTATTGCCATTGATAAGCTTACTGGCAGGGTGGAAACAACTCCAGAGATCGTTACCCGTGGATTTTCTGCCGGAGAAGACGGTTTCCTGAATGAGGCCCGCCAGATTGTGATTCAGACGCTCGAATCGTCAAGTTCAGAAGAGAAGGCAGATTACGGAGTCATCAAGGAAAAGATAAGAAACGACCTGAAACGTTATATTTCTAAGCAGACCCAGAAACGTCCACTGATTATGCCCGTGATTCTGGACATCTAGCTCGTCGTTATTGTTACCGCTTTGCGGAGAGATCCATCGTTACCCTGGAAGACATTCGTGCAGCTCAGGCCCGGTTAAAGGGCGTTGCTGTCCGCACACCTTTGATCGAAGTGCACTTCCATCGCACAAACCCTGAAGATCGTCGCAAACTATATCTCAAGCCGGAAAATCTTCAGCCCATGGGCGCGTTCAAACTGCGAGGCGCCTACAACAAGCTCGCTTCCCTTTCTCCCCAAGACCGCAGGCGCGGAGTGATCACTTACTCCAGCGGCAACCACGCGCAGGGAGTAGCCTATTCCGCGCGGGCGCTTGGAGTGAAAGCAGTGATAGTAATGCCCAGCAATGCTCCTACCGTGAAGCGCGAAGCCACTGCCGCCATGGGAGCGGAAATCGTGCTGGTGGGACCCAGCAGCGAAGAGCGCCAGCTTAAGGCAGAAGAACTTGCTGTCGAGCACGGATACGTCATCGTACCTCCCTACAACGACGAACAAATTATTGCCGGCCAAGGAACTGTAGGTTTGGAAATTCTCGAAGACTTGCCGAATGTCGAGACGATCCTGGTCCCCGTCGGTGGTGGTGGGTTGAGCAGCGGTGTAGCTACAGCAGTGAAGTTGAGCAGGCCTGACGTGAAAGTGATAGGTGTTGAGCCTGAACTTGCGGCGGACGCGCAAGCCAGTCTACGCGCAGGAAGGATCGTAAACCTTGCTGCCGATCAGGTTTCACGCACGGCCGCCGATGGCCTCCGCACCCAGAGTATCGGGCCCATTAACTTCGAACACATCCTCAAGTACGTGGACGACATTATTACGGTGAGTGAAGAGCAAATCACTCAAACTATGACGCTGCTGGCAGAGAATCCCAGGACCGTGGCTGAACCGAGTGGCGCGGTCTCGGTAGCAGGATTTTTGTTCCATCGCGATGAGTTGCCCAAAACAAATATCAACGTGGCCGTGATTAGTGGGGGAAATATTGATCCGAAATTGCTTGCCGAAATAACAAGTAACGCTTCTTCCCGCATCTAACTGCAAAGCCTCCGGTAGCGCAATTTAGAAACTCGGGTTCGCAGATGAAAGTAGCCTCCATTCTTTTTGCATATTTCGCGATCATCCCTGCGTTGCTCGGGGCCGACTATCAGCACGCCACAAATCTGCGTGCCGGATCCATTTACTTGTCGCCGGATCCGAATTCTACAAAACTTTCGGAGGTTGATCGAGGACGCGAAATTGTTGTCCTCGAAACCAGCCGGGATTGGGCGCACGTGCAGATAAATCTCGCGGAAGAACGCTCGATCAGCGGGTGGATGCCGGCCAACGGAATCGTCCAAGCCTCAACGCCGAATGGCGACAAGATTCTATTCGGCGAAGCAATTGACTCGGAGGAACAAGCCAGCCGCAACAATGGACGCCACGGCGCGGCGCAAGACGCCTTGCGGCTTTATTACCAGGTATTCGAACTATTCCCATCCTCGCCTCTGGCGGCTGAAGCGGCATATCGCTCGGCGGACATCCGCTGGCAGATGGAAAAACCCGACATCATGGCGCGCCCCTCCGCAAAAGAGCTGGATCCATCTTTGCGGGAGGGCATGGAAGAAAAATACATGAAGGAAGTAATTAAGAAATTCCCGGGCACAAAGTGGGGCGACCTTGCTTCATTTCACCTCATTGACAACAAAGTCTGCGGGGATTGGCAGGGAAGGTCAAAGTGTCCAGCAAAAGAAGCCGAGATTTACGAGAAATATGCGAATGAACATCCACAGTCGCCGTCTGCCGCGGAGGCTCTTTACAATGCGACTTGGCGCTGGTCAGCACTGATAGAAATTTACAAGAGTGAAGACCAAGCGAAGAAATCGTCAGAAGCGAAAAGCAAGGCGGTCACCGATGGACAAAAACTCATTTCGCAATTTCCGCAGAGTGGATGGGCCGCCCGCGCGCAACGCCTGCTTTACTACATGGAGCAGAATATACCTACTTACGGAAACGGCAGCGAGTAACTGCAAAGTTTTAACCTCAGAGAGAATCAAACCTGCCAGCCGCATCTTGCGCCACTTCTGCGATACTTTGATCCAGACCTTTTGGAGGACGATTGAACGATTATCTTTTGTCCGTTGTGCTGGGAATTATCGAAGGGCTCACCGAATTTCTTCCCGTCAGCTCCACCGCGCATTTACGCATTGCGGAAGCTCTGTTCCACATCAGCCTCGGCGACGGATATTGGAAGATGTATACCATCGTCATTCAACTGGGCGCTATTCTTTGTCTTCCAGTTTATTTTCGTGCACGCATTGCGAAACTGCTTTCAAGCTTTCCGCGAGGCGAAGGTGGACAAACACCGCTCACTCATCCTCTCGGCCTGACCCTCGTAGCCTTCGTGGTGACTGCAATTCCCGCGTTCCTGCTCACCAAAGTGATTGGCAAGCACCTCGAAAGTCTGCACATCATGGGTGCCGCGCTCCTGATCGGAGGAATCGTGATGTGGATCGTTGACGCCATGAACTCCAAGGCGGAAGCTGCCGGACCAAACGCAGCATCCAGTCGCATCCGAACTTGGAAAGTGGAGGCCATGAGCCTAGGGCAGGCAGTATGGATAGGAGCCTGCCAAATCCTGTCCGCCGTTTTTCCCGGAACATCGAGATCAATGTCCACGATTGCGGCCGGACAACTCGCCGGAATGTCGCGGGCC
>JBEEGK010000313.1:0-4988 GCA_041166845.1 Acidobacteriaceae bacterium | reverse complement strand
AAGTTCGCAGGCCTGATGGAAATCATCGCTCGCGGAGACAACAAGCTCAGTTTCCGTCTTCGCGGCGGAATGCAGGTGGACGTTCGTTTTCTTGCGCCCGATTCCTTCGGTGCCGCCATGCAATATTTCACCGGATCGAAAGGCCACAACGTGGCGCTTCGTCAGCGCGCCTTGAAAATGGGGTACACCCTAAGCGAATACAGTCTCGCACGGCTCGACGACGAAGCCATTGTCGCCAGCAAAAGCGAAGAAGAAATCTACGCTAAGCTGGGCCTCGACTTTATTCCGCCCGAGCTGCGAGAGAACACTGGCGAGATTGATGGCGCAGAGAAGCACACACTTCCCAGTCTAATTACGCAAGCGGACGTGCAGGGCGACGTCCACATGCACACAGTCGAGACGGATGGCCGCAACACTATTGAAGAAATGGCGATAGCGGCCCGAGACCACGGATACAAATACATGGCCATCACCGACCACTCGAAAAATCTGGCGTTCGCAAATGGCCTCGACGACAAGCGCGCCGTCGAACACATCGCGCGTATTCGCGCTGCGAATGAGACGCTGGAAGGAATCAGAATATTTGCAGGCATCGAAGTCGATATTCTGGCGGATGGTTTGCTTGACCTCTCCGATTCGGTGCTGGAACAGATGGACCTCGTCATCGCCAGCGTGCATTCGCATTTCGCCCAGCCTCCCGCCGAAATGACCGACCGTCTCCTCAAGGCGTTGGCAAACAAGAACGTGTCTTTACTCGGGCATCCTACTGGACGCATGCTGCTTCGCCGTGATGCCTATCAATTCGATATGGACGCTATCTTGAGATCCGCGATGAAGAACAAAGTTGCTATGGAGTTGAATTCATATCCCGACCGGCTCGATCTGTGCGACCGGCATCTGCGGCTGGCGAAACAACACGGAGTCAAAATCGTGATGAACACTGATTCGCATCACACCTCGCATCTGGACAAAATTCGCTACGGTGTACTCCAGGCACGCCGCGCATGGCTCACTAAGGAGGACGTGCTCAACACGCTGCCGGTGGAGAAATTCTCGCGCGCGATGAAACACGAGTGGGTGTAGACTTCCATTCGAAGCGACGCGACTTCACGGTTACGTCGCGAAGGATACGAGAGGCGAGATGCCATGGCTGACGATGCGCAAAGCCCTTTGACTTCAACTCCACCTCCGAACGACCCGGCCATCCCTTTCGATATCGGAGAAGAATATGGCACCGCGTCGAAGAACTTGCCGCCAGCAAAAATTGTTCTCGTGTGCCTTGTGATTGTAGGTGTGATTGCGGCGATTTTAGTGTTGATGCAGCGGCCGCATTCCGCTACGACGGGATCGATTGACGACATGGTCTCGGTGGAAGTGCCGAACCAGAATCTCCTGCTGGTCGCGATCAATCTCGCGGTACACAATCATGGCGAGAAGCCCTATTGGATTCGTACGATCACCGCGGATCTCGACACCGGTAACGCTCACGCCACTGACGATGCTGCGGCAGTAGTGGATTTAGACCGCTATTTTCAGGCGTTTCCGACCCTCAAGCAGCATGCCCTGGCACCCTTTGCGAGAGAAATGAAAATTGATCCCAACTCCGACGCTAAAGGAACAATTGTGGTGAGTTTTCCGGTCACGCCCGATGTTTTCGCTAATCGCAAGTCGCTCAAGGTTACGATTCAGCCGTATGACCAGCCAGTGCCTCTGGTGCTGGTGAAGTGATGGAATTAGCTGCGAGTTCTAATTTGTCTTCAAGTACAAAACTGGTCCTACTGATGCTTTTGCAGAAATTTTCTTCGACTCAGATGCGAACCGGCGGTGGGCTTTATCTCGTCGTATTTCAGACAGCTTATAGATCCATCTACTTCTAGAACTCCCAGCGCAACCTCATGGTAGCTGGAGATGCCGTGCTCACGTAGCGCGCGCTCAAGTTCGTCCATACTCACATGCTCCTTGGCCATGTGCGCGGAGATAATTTGCCCATCGTGAACCAGAAGTGACGGCTGGCCCTGCACCAGTTTGCGGAAGCGGCGATTTCCTCCCGACAACTCCGCTACCAGGTAATTCAGCACAAGAAGTGTCGTTGCGGCCACTACCCCGCCCGCAACCGATGTGTCGGGCCCCGTCATGGCGTTCTGCACCGAGTTGCTAATCAGCAAAAGCAGCGTCAGATCGAAAGGAGTCATTTGTCCGACTTCGCGTTTTCCGCTAAGCCGCACTCCCACCAGAACCACGGCATAAACCGTCGCGGTGCGCATGACGATCTCCAGCAGTGTGTGTCCGGTGGGCATTGAACTATTTGCTCTCTATTGGGAAGCAGTAATCGGGATGGGCGCGCCCTTTGGCGTGCTGAGATATCCGGAGGCATTTTTCTTGTCAACCGACCAAATTACCAATTCATACAAGAGCCTATCGCGTCCGGTGTAGAACTGGATTGGCTCGCTGATGTTGCGGTCTTTCTTCAAGATCGCCTTGTCATCCGCGATCACGGCCAGCGTGTACCTTCCCTGTTTCGGGTCTAACTTCTTTATCTGCAGGCTGACTGTCGAAATCGGTTTCGGCTTCGCGCCCTTTACGAGAGTGAATTCATAATAGTTGCGGTCTCCTTTATGTTTGAGGACGTCGAGGTCATCGCGCGTTTTAGCGATCAGACCGGTCTGTAGTCCCAGGTCTCCGATGGTGCTCTCCAGTTTGGCGCGAGTAGCATCGAGCTCAGATTTTGTGGAAGCCACGTCGGTTTTGACACCTCCGACGTCGGTTTTGACGTCCGCGACCTCGCCGCTGACCTGCCCGATCTGCTGTTTTTGTTGCGCCAGAATGCGTTCTTCGGCGGCACGCTGTCCTCGCTGCAGTTCGCGAGATCTTACGTTCAACTCTTTTTTGGTAATTCCCAGCTGCCGGGCAAGCGCTTCGTCGTTGGCTTCGGAGGTCTCAATCAGTTTTATTAGCTGCGCGATCTGGGCTCTTGAAGCGTTCTGCTCGTGGTTGAGTGATTCCAGTCGCGTCCGAAGGCCCAGGATGAGGTACAGCGATGCCGCTACGTAAACAATAGCGAGCACCAGCAGTGTCCATTTGCCCGCATTGCTTTCGGCTTGTGAGTAGGTTTCTGCTGGCTCCGCCGGCATTCAACTCCTCCAACTGTACAAGCTGCCCTGCATTCATTGTTGTGGAAGGCAGTTAGCGTGTCAATTGTCACTGAGGTGGCGGGGGAGGCTTTAGACGGCACGTTATATTTTCGCAGTGCGCAGCCGCAGAGAATTCGCGATTACGGATACCGAACTGAAGCTCATCGCCGCTGCCGCAAGAATCGGGCTCATGAGCACTCCGAAAAACGGATATAGCACCCCTGCTGATATCGGAACGCCAATGAGATTGTAGATAAAGGCGAAGAACAGGTTTTGCCGGATATTTCGCATGGTGGCGCGGCTCAGTTTGCGTACGCGAACTATGCCCTCAAGATTTCCTTTCACCAAAGTCACTCCGCCGCTCTCCATCGCGACTTCTGTGCCGGTGCCCATGGCAATTCCCACATTCGCTTGCGCCAGCGCAGGAGCATCATTAACTCCGTCTCCAGCCATGGCGACGATGCGGCCTTCTTTCTGAAGGCGTTTGATGACGTCAGATTTCTGTCCCGGCTGGACATCTGCCTCAAAATCTTCAATTCCCAACTCGCGAGCCACGGCCTCGGCCGTCAGGCGGTTGTCCCCGGTCAGCATCACTATGCGGAGGCCTTCCGCTTTTAAATCGCGCAACGCTGTCGGCGTGGATGGTTTAATCGGGTCTGCAATTCCAATAAAACCGGCTGGTTCTCCGCCGATAGCGACGAAAATCGCGGTTTGTCCCTTACGGCGAAGGTCCTCCGCCTGCTTTGCCAGCCCTTCGACGGTGATTCCGCGCTCCCGAAACAACAATTCGTTTCCGGCAATCACTTCCTGCCCATTCACCTTGCCTGTAATTCCACGCCCGGTAAGAGACTGGAAATCTGCGACCTGCTCCAGACGTGCGCCGCGCTCTTTGGCTGCGTTCACGATGGCCGACGCCAAAGGGTGTTCGCTTCCCTGCTCCAGACTCGCAGCCAGTCCCAATGTGCGAGTTCCGTCTTTGGCGAAGTTCAGTGAAACCACGCGCGGCTTTCCTTCAGTCAATGTGCCGGTTTTGTCGAGGACGAGGGTATCCACTTTTTCGAGGGTTTCCAGCGCCTCGGCATTTCGAATCAAGGCTCCCGCCGATGCCCCGCGCCCGGTACCGACCATGATGGCCATGGGAGTTGCCAATCCCAAAGCGCAAGGGCAGGCGATTATCAGCACGGCGACGGCATTCACCAGGGCGTGAGCTAGCCGCGGCTGTGGACCGAAGACGCTCCAGATCGCAAAGGTGATCACTGCTACCGCGATAACCACAGGCACGAACCAGGCAGAAACTTTGTCTGCCAAGCGCTGGATTGGCGCCCGGCTGCGCTGCGCCTGGCTCACCATCTGGACAATCTGCGCGAGTAGGGTCTCGCTGCCCACCCTCGCGGCCTGCATGACGAATGAGCCGGTTCCGTTGAGAGTCGCGCCGATTACCTTGCTCCCAGGCGATTTTTCTACCGGCATGGATTCGCCCGTGATCATGGATTCATCCACCCAACTCTTGCCTTCAAGCACTGCTCCATCTACCGGAACTTTTTCTCCGGGACGCACTCGCAGCCGGTCTCCTGGATGCACTTGGTCCAGCGGAATGTCGAGTTCTGCGCCGCCGCGCAACACGCGCGCCATCTTCGGAGATAGATCCAACAACGCCCGAATGGCGGAGCCGGTGCGGCTGCGGGCGCGAAGCTCTAAAACCTGTCCCAGCAGAACTAGAGTGACGATCGCAGCCGCAGCTTCAAAATAGAGAGGCAGAGTTCCATCCATCTGACGCATCGATCCCGGGAAAATTTGCGGAAAGATTGCAGCGACCAGACTGAAGCCATAGGCAACTCCGGTTCCCATGGCGATCAG
>JBEEGK010000312.1:0-3243 GCA_041166845.1 Acidobacteriaceae bacterium | reverse complement strand
GGTAAGTGTCAGCTGCAAACATTATCGAATTCGAGCGCCTCGTTCGAGCATACGTAGCAGGAGGAGTGCCTTGGGACGCGGTACATGGGTACGCCGTCGAAATGGAGTGGACGAAAGCCATTGATTTTCCATTTCAACTAAGGCAGCCGCTTGAAGCTCTTCACGCAGCATTCTTAACAGCCGACGAAAAGGATGACCCGCAGTTTCGCTTAAATCGGTCTGAAATATCAAAACTTGTAATTGACCTTGATCAGGCGCGGGCGAGGCATGGCAGCGCATAGGATGGCGAGTGAATTCACCAACACATTCGAATTGATGTTGTATACCACGAGAGATGCAGGCTGTTAAATCTCGCTTCGTTGTCTGCCCGGTGACCCCGGTGTGACCGGAGCAGGGCGCAATCGGGATATGCAGAGCGTAATTGCGAGTAATTAATTGTTTGTTGGAACCGCGTGGGACGCACTCAGAAGCAATTGCCGTCACTCAGGTGTAATTCAATTCCATCCGCTCAAAATCCGCCGACCTTCGGGTCATGGGGGTTCAAGTCCCCCTCCCGGCACCACGGAATTTCGCATTTTAGCCATTCGTTCAATCTGACAAAATTTGTCCTCTCAAACGCAGCGAATCGGCAACTGTGAGCAATTCTGATCAGCTATTTGTCGGCAGGTAGATGACCATGTCGACACGATACTTGTTGCCCTGTTTCTTTCCGGTTCACATCAGTCGTCAGCCGAACTCCGCTTTGTAGATTCCGGGGCTTTCAGGGTTACTACTAAGTAGCAAATTACTCCACGAACTTTTAAGGATCACCATGCTTCGCAGTCAATCTGAGTGTTTGCTAAAGGGAATGATCTTCAAACTTTTCGCAATCACTTGGCTAATGGTTCTGTCTGTGACTAACGCCAACGCGGTTCCAAGCTACTCCCGGCAGACCGGAATGCCATGCTCTACCTGCCACTATGCTCCTCCGGAACTGACACCGTTCGGAAGAACCTTCAAGCTTGAGGGCTATACTTTTGCGACTAAGGCGCAAGTGAGCGCCGACAAGTCTGGACACGATGCGGCACTGCACTTACTTGAGGTGTTCCCACTCTCCGCAATCCTCGATATTTCTTTCACCAATACCAAGTCGCCTCAACCGGGAACGCAGAACGGCAACTTTCAATTTCCCCAGGCGGCGTCCCTCTTCTTAGCAGGCGCATGGACAAGCCACATCGGTAGTTTTGTGCAAGTGACGTATGACAGCCAGGGCGACCATTTCTCCTGGGACAATACCGACATCCGCTATGCCGATCACGGAAGAAAGCTATTTGGGAAGCCCTTCACCTACGGGGTAACACTCAATAACAATCCGACGGTTGAAGATCTTTGGAATAGCACGCCTGCCTGGGGCTTTCCGTTCGTAGGCAGCAATGTCGCTCCCGGGCCGTCCGCTGGCGCGGCGGCTTGGGTCAGGATGTGGCCGGCGTGGGCGGCTATACGATGTGGAACGAGCATTTCTATTTGGCGGGAACGATGTATCGATCGGAACATATTGGGGGAACGCAGCCCAATGATGGCGTAGGCTTCGGCATCAACATAAGGGGGATTGCACCTTATTGGCGCGCGGCTTGGCAGACTTCCAGCAAGAACAACTACCTTGAAATCGGCACTTATGGTATGCACCTGAAAAGCACGCCCAACGGCGTTACGGGGCTAATGGATGGCTACACGGACTTTGCCGCCGACTTCCAGTACGACCGAACGATTCCCAGCTTTAACAATGATGTGCTTTCTTTGCGCGGCACCTACATCAGGGAAAACTCTTCTCTTGTGGCTACTTTGGCGGCCGGGGGTGCGTCACAGATCAGTCACCATCTGAACACTGCCCAGGCAAACGTCGAATATCACTTCGGCACTAAGGTTTCTGGTACAGCTGGATTTTTTGATGTGAGTGGAACCAGCGATCCGCTGCTCTTTCCCCAAGCTGCTATCGCGGGAAGCGCCAATGGAGATCCGCGAAGCAGCGGATACATTCTGAATGCTTCGTGGTGGCCCGAACAGAACATTGACCTGGCTGTACAGTACACGGGATATTTTAGATTCAATGGGGCAGGAACAAACTACGACGGCGCCGGACGGAATGCGTCGGGAAATAATGCGGTTTACCTGATCGCTAGATTCGTCTTTTGAAATTCAACCCTAGACTTCCGGGGACGGGACGGCCCCGTTTCGTTTTAGCAATACAGGAGATAACATGCGAAAGTTTTCCCTGCTTTTTATTCTGGCTGGCTTTTTGACTACTTTGGCCATGCCGACGGTGATGTATGCCCAGGCCGACCCGGCAAAAATCTTCAAGGCAAACTGCATACTATGTCACTCAGCGGACGGCAGCGGCGACAGCGCGACTGGCAAAGCAATGCACGCCAAAGATCTTCGCTCTGAGGAGGTCCAAAAGCAGGACGACGCAACCCTCTCTGACGCGATCACCAAAGGTAAAGGAAAGATGCCGCCCTTCGGTGCAAAAATTCGTCCGGATGACATGGCGAAACTGGTGGCGTACATTCGGCAACTGCCAAAGGCGAAGTAACTTCCGCCATCTGAACCCTCGATTCTACCGTTTCAGCAAATCCACCGGCTCCCGCACATCCGTTACTCTCAGATATTTTGCGAGCGCGGGGTATCTCTTCGCGACGGCTTCGTACATCCCATACGCCGCATTGCGGTAGGAGATGTGTCCGGCTGGGCCTGTCCGCAGTTCGGCGATGTAGATGACTTCGGCGAAATCCATTTTGAACAGCGTTCGCTTGCGGAAGGCCAGCGGGATCGCGTACTGAGAGCTTTCTTCGCTCTCGCTTTCCTCTCCCGAAGCCAATTTCTTCACTTGCGCCGCCGTTTGCTGCATTACCGAATCGTATTTCGTCCGTGCTCCAGCCGCTTCCAGTTCCGGCGGGACGTCGTAACCATGCAGTATGGTGAAACCCTGTCCAACCTGAATGCAGCGGCGATGGCGGTGCATATCACGGTAGCCGCCGATATCCATGAGAATGTCAAAGCGGAATTGCTGCCCGGCGCAGAAGGGACGCAGGACTTCGTCGTGGCGTCCGCGATGTCGCATGCCTAAATCAATGATTTCCTGGCGATGAGTCTCTCCCGCCGCCTCGACAGCCTCACGAAGCTGCCGATAAGAGTGATGACTGTGTTCGTACAGGAGCGTGGTCGCGAGCTCGATTTCCAGGGGTTCGTCTTCCAGCAAATCAACCA
>JBEEGK010000311.1:0-2791 GCA_041166845.1 Acidobacteriaceae bacterium | reverse complement strand
GTGGTCGCACCAAGACAGGCGCGCCTGCTTGATGTTGCGCTCGACATCGCGGTGGCAGCCGAGAAAATTGCCGTCGAGGATGAAGGTAATACGTTGGATGTAAACCCTTCTAATAATGCCGGCGCGCTGACTATCAAGGGTAAAGATCTGGATGCATTGTCTGATGATCCTGATCAATTGCAGTCTGACCTGGAAGCGGTGGCAGGCCCTTCCGCTGGACCGAATGGCGGACAGATTTACATTGATGGATTCACTGGTGGGCAGATACCCGCGAAGTCTTCCATCCGGGAAATTCGCATCAATCAAAACCCATTCTCGGCGGAATACGAAAAACTTGGGTATGGACGGATAGAGATTTTCACCAAGCCCGGAACTGACAAGTATCACGGCCAGATATCTTTCAACGACAACGACTCTGTATTGAATACGCAGAGTCCTTTTTTGCTCGACAATCCCGGCTATAACTCGCAAATGTATAACGGGACCCTGAGCGGTCCGCTGCGTAAGAAGGCGTCCTTCTTTATTAATCTTGAACGGCGCAACATTAATGATGTCTCGGCGGTGAATGCTTCCGTGCTTGATGCGGCATTCAATCCGACTATCTTCAATCAGTCGCTAAAAAATCCTCGCACGCGGACCAACTTCAGTCCAAGGCTGGACTATCAGGTCACCGCCAGCAATACGCTGACGGCGCGCTATCAGTTTACTGATCGCAATGAGGCGGATGACGGAGTCGGTCAGCTGGCGCTCGCCTCGCAGGCCTATAACGTTAAGAACACCGAGCACACCGTCCAGATCAGCGACACGCAGATCGTGAATCCGAGCATAATCACCGAGACCCGCTTTCAATATCAACGACAAAACAACAGCCAGATTGCACAGAACTTGCAGTCCACGATTAACGTGCAAGGCGCTTTTACTGGAGGAGGCAATCGGCTAGGCATAGCGACCGACACGCAAAATCATTATGAATTGCAGAACTATACCTCGGTCTCCCATGGCAATCACTTCCTAAGATTCGGCGGGCGCTTGCGGGCGCTGACTGAGGCCAGCCAATCCACCGCGAACTTCAATGGGACGTTTGTGTTCTCATCTCTCGCGGCATATCAGATCACGCAAATCGGACTTCAACAGGGACAATCGGCAGCCCAGATTCGGGCGGCAGGAGGAGGCGCGAGCCAGTTCTCACTTACGTCCGGCCAGCCGCATGCCTCGGAGAACATGGTTGACGCCGGACTGTTTGCGGGGGACGACTGGCGCATTCGTCCCACCATGACTCTCAGCTACGGGTTGCGCTTTGAAACACAGAATCATATCTACGACCATGCCGATCTAGCTCCGCGCGTGAGTTTTGCCTGGGCCATTGGCGGCGGAGGTAAGAAGATACCGCAACTTGTTTTACGGGCCGGCTCCGGAATTTTCTACGATCGCTTTGGAAGTGATTTCGTCTTGCAGTCGGAGCGCCTGAATGGGATTGCACAGCAGCTAACTATTGTTCAGTTTCCGGACTTTTATCCGGACATTCCCTCGCCCGGTTCGATTTCGGGCAGCCAGATCTCTCCTACGGTCTATCGAATTGCAGCGCATTTGCGCGCTCCGCAGACCATCCAGACTGCGATCAGCGCCGAACGGCAGCTTTCTAAGGCGGCAACCGTTTCCGTCACCTACATTAATTCGCGCGGAGGCCACCAGCTTCTGTTGCGGAATATCAATGCTCCTGTGCCGGGAACCAATCCATCAAATGGCCCGCGGCCTTTCGGCGGCACGACGAACATCTATGAATACGAATCGGAAGGAGTCTTTCGTCAGAATCAATTGATCGCAAACTTCCGGATCACTGCGGGTTCTAAAGTCTCGCTCTTCGGCTTCTACACTCTGAATTATGCGCATAGCGATTTGGGGACCTCAGCGGGATCGTCGGGCGGCGCTTTTTCCGAAGGAGGTTCGAGTCTGAGTTTCCCATCGAACCAGTTCGATCTTGAGCAGGATTACGGACGGGCTTCGTTCGACGTTCGTCATCACATGTTTCTCGGAGGCTCCATTTCGTTGCCGTGGACGCTGCGCCTCAGCCCGTTTGTGATAGCAACGTCCGGCCAACCCTATAACATCACGGTTGGCCAGGACTTAAACAGTGATTCGATTTTTAACGATCGCCCAGCATTTCCGACGGCTGCGACGGCAGCCGCCAACCTGATCGTCACGCGCCTCGGATCGTTCGATGTCGCTCCCAATGCGAACGCGAAACTTATCCCCATCAATTACGGAAATGGGCCAGCGGCGTTCTCGGTGAATCTCCGAGTGAGCAAGACGTTTGGTTTAGGACAGAAAGTGGAGGGTGCGCCATCGGGGGAAAGGGGTGGCCGTGGTCCGGGAGGAGGCGGTCCGGGATTGGGCGGCAGGGGATTGAGTGGCGGTGGTGGCCAGAATCCATTCGGATCCGGACCGGGTGTCAACCGCCGTTTTAATCTGACCATCAGCGCTGCCGCACGCAACTTGTTCAACCGCGTGAATCTTGCGACTCCCATCGGAACGCTGGATTCGCCACTTTTCGGAGAATCGGTGGCGCTTGCCGGCGGCCCGTTTTCAAGTTCCTCGGCAAACCGACGCGTCGATCTTCAGTTAGTGTTTTCGTTCTAGCTTCTGTCGCGTAGGGGTGAGTTCTCGTGCTTGAAATTGTAGAAGCGACGGCGTCGCTGATTCCGATCGCGCGCGAACTGTTTTTAGAATATGCGAATTCTCTGAATTTCAGCCTCAGCTTCCAAAGGTTTGACGAGGAGGTCGCGTCACTTCC
>JBEEGK010000310.1:0-7673 GCA_041166845.1 Acidobacteriaceae bacterium | reverse complement strand
GCCCTTTGTAAACTGGGGATCGAAATTCCAGCGGAAGATTCGCATCCTTTCCGTGGCATTCGTTTTCTTAGCGGCGACCTGAGCGTGGATGCGAGCTTTCCCAGTGGCACTGGTATTGGCGTCCGTCGGACAGTGCTCCACCGCATCATGATCGCCAGGGCCGAGGAATTGGGAATCCGGCTTCTGTGGCAGACTCCTGTAACCGGGCTGCAACCGGAAAGCTTGCGCTTAGGTGGTGGGCACGTCGTGCGTGCGCGCTGGATTGTCGGCGCCGACGGAGTGCAGTCGCTAGTGCGCCAATGGGCGGGACTCGATAACTACCGTGTTGACAGGACCCGATTCGCTTTTCGCCGGCATTATCGTATTTCGCCCTGGACCGATTGCATGGAGTTGCACTGGGGACCGAAGTGCCAGGTTTACGTAACACCCGTGGCAGCCGACGAAGTATGCGTCGCATTGATTTCGCGCGATCCTCACCTGCGCCTGGATGCCGCTCTCACAGTGTTTCCGGAATTACTTGCCCGGTTGCGCGGCGCCGAGCCCTCCGCCGAGCGCGGAGCAATTTCCTCGACCCGCAAGTTGAATCGCGTGCATAACGGACGTGTCGCTTTAGTTGGTGACGCTTCCGGCGTAGTTGACGCGATCACCGGCGAGGGTTTATGCCTTTCGCTTCTCCAAGCTGAGGTGCTCGCTGATTGTTTCGCAGCAGGTAGCTTAAAACGCTATCAGCCTGTGCATAGAGACCTGTCGCGGCGTCCGGCGCTGATGGCCCGCCTTATGCTTACCCTCGATTGGAAGGTTTCCCTTCGCCAGCGTGCGATGCGGGCCTTCGACTCAGACCCGCGCTTGTTTGAACGTATGCTCTCGATGCACGTTGGAGCCTTGTCTCCCATTGACTTCGTTGCGAACGGACTTTCCCTAGGATGGCGGATGCTAAATGCTTGAAACCTTCACGCCGAATGATCGAGCCGGAATTCGTTCCGCCAGCGCTTTGTGAGCATGTGTAGCGGTGGTAAACTTCCGGCTATGGCCAAGAAAAAAGCTAAGAAAAAGCTCACAAAGACGAAAGCTACTTCCGGCAGGAAACGGACCGCCGCGAAGAAAGGTGCCGGGAAAAAGCTGGCTAAGAAAAAATCGGCTCCGAAAAAGAGGAGTGGCGCGAAGAGGATCTTATCGAAGAAAACAGCGGCGAAGAAATCACCCGCAAAGACTAAGCAACGCGTCTCGCGCTCTGCGAGTGCTCCGACTAGAGAATCCCGGCGGGAAAGTCCTTTTTTCGACAATGAGAAGGTGGACCTGCAAGAACGGCGATCACGATCAGCTGGACAATCGGGAGGCCTGCAAGGATTGTCAGACATCGAGAGCGCCGATTCCGAAAGTGTTGACGAGTTGGTGGAAGAAGGCAATGCTTTCGAGGCCGATGTAGTGGCGGGCGTTGAAAGAGCCGGAGACGCCGACGAGCAAGAAGTTCACACACACGAAGTTCCGGAGGACGATGTCCCCGGCGAATATCTGGATGAAGAGTAGCTAATCTGCTTTGGCTTCCTTCGCTCCTCCGCACCTTCTCATTTCTGTCATCCCGACCGAGTCAGTTGATTCGCAAGGCGAATCAACTGGGGAGTGGAGAGACCTGCTTCTCTGCTCGCACACTTCTCTCAAAATATCCCCAACCACTTGCCTCTGTGTTCCCATCTTCCAAATTGTGTTAAAAGAACGTTGGCACGTTGAAGAGGGCGCATGAAACAAACTCTTTCCGTCATCGCAATCGTCGCATCCGTCCTTTGGACGGCTCCCGCAGAAGCCCAGGCAGTCCCCACTTTCGTGGGCATCCGTACCTTTCTTGGGGCCCCATACGTTACGAAGCTGGATGATTTGCATTCTGACTTCGCTGTTCTCGGTGTCCCCTTCGACGAGGGGACTTGGGGACAACCGGGCGCGCGTTACGGTCCGCGCGATTTGCGCGAGAGTTCTCAGGAGTACAACCACGATCTCACCGAAGGCTTTTACTATATTGATGGTGATCGCACGGTATTGAAGGGCAAACACTGGGCAGACGTTGGCGACATCGAAATATTCCCAACCGTTCCCGCCCAAACGGACGACAAGAT
The DNA here is from genome assembly GCA_041166845.1 of Acidobacteriaceae bacterium. Taxonomy (GTDB): domain Bacteria; phylum Acidobacteriota; class Terriglobia; order Terriglobales; family Acidobacteriaceae; genus JALYIM01. The sequence goes on along the minus strand of JBEEGK010000310.1, from coordinate 5,565 downwards.
CACTGCTGCTGTGCGCACCATTCTTTCCAAGAAAGCTTTCCCGATTGTTCTCGGAGGAGATCACAGCATTACTTTTCCCGTGGTACGCGCCTTTGATACTCCAATCACAGTGATTCACTTCGATGCCCACCTTGACACCTGGAACGGCGCGCCAGGAAACCTGGATCACGCGTCCTGGGTAAATCGCGTAGCGAAGCTTTCGACCGTCAAGGGAATCGTGCAGATCGGAATGCGCGGACTGGCGAATGATCAGGAGGCGGTTGGCAACGCTCGCAAGAACCACACAACAATCGTCACGTCCGAACAAATTCATCGTAAGGGAGTAGGGCAGGCACTATCGCAGATTTCACCCCTCGGAGACATTTACATCACTCTCGATGTGGATGTGATGGATCCGACGCTTGCCCCGGGAACCGGCACTCTCGAGCCTGGGGGTCTGAGTTTTTCTGAGATTGACGACCTGCTAATCGGAGTAGCTGCCAAAGGCCGCTTAGTTGGATTCGATGTGGTGGAAGTGGATCCATACAGAGACAGCAGCGGTCGCACCGCTCAAACTGCGGTCCGTTTGCTAATTGATCTTCTCGGAGCAGCGTTTCATTGAGAACAACTCGATCCGGAGGCTGGGCTCTTTGCTAGCAGACCATTCCAAGAAACCTCGTTGTTCTAATTTCGTAACATTCTGTGTTGGTCGTCGTACCAAGCGTTCGGCAGAGCTATTCTCTTGCTTCGGAGGAGACATGTCTTCAGCTGCCCGCGTCGCTCTTGACGAACCAATGGTTCGAGAACTCACCTTGGAAGAAGCAAGCTTGATTCTTTACAATTTGACCGCCGCAGGCGACCTGGAAGCCGGGGAGCTTTTGCAACAGTTGCTGATCGCGAATTCCGCTCCGACTTGCTAGCGCATCTCTGCCTGATGATGTAGTTGCAGGCCTTAATTCGGGGGAGCTTTCCGCCCCCCGAATCAATTCTTAGTTAAACTACTTGCTGCCTTCGCCGCCCGTGGCTGCGGGAGCTGCATCCCCGGCAACCGCGAGCGCATATTTTTTGCCGCCAAAGCGCACCTCGGAAAGAGAGCGGCTGCCATCGGCGTTTTTCATCACTACGATCGCGCTCGAACTCGCCGACTGTGGCAAGTCCACCAATTTCGCAGGAACGGTTGTTACCACGTCTCTGCCCCTGAGGATGTTCAATTTCACGTCAGAGCCCGTGCCTTCCCATTTCAGTTGATATTCACCTGCCGCCAATTGTTTGCCGCTCACGTTGACCGGGCTTGATACCGTCATCGAGCCGCTGTTGGCCGCAAATGCGCTGGACGCAAGCAGTACCGTGACGATAGCCAAAAAGTTTGCTGAATACTTCGAGGAAGCCATACATTTCCTTTTCTTTCCCGAACGTCGGGAACCGGTTATGGCGGCCGGTTTCGCCCAGCGGAAACTTGCATTTCTCCGCGAAGCTCCTACAATGCTGCCTCGGGGTAAAGCAAACGTGGTTTAGCTCAAAGCTTCTGCCACGACTGCTGCGGGGAGTGTTTCGCCTGGCCGCCAAACCGAGTGCGAGACATTCCCCTCCACCCCTGATAAGGAACCGGAAAAAGGTACGGTCCCAGTGGTTCGCAACTTTGATACTTGCTGAAAGATTTCGTCAGCAATCCGTCATTACCAGATACGGATGGTTTGGTGCACAAGTTCCATCTGACATCTTCGGCAACTTATAGTCAGTAGACGCAGCGGATTTATCTTGGTTAGCAACCGACTTTATCCATCACAGAAACACAAGTCTGATGTTGGCGTGATTCACGTCGCGAAACGGCAGTCTCCTCAAACTTCCGAGTCAACGAAAGCGCACGCGGAAAAAAACAAGTACGCTGACCGGATGCGCGCCATAGAACGGGATCAGGCTCTGTGGAACTCCATACCAGGTTACTTGCCCGCCAATCGCCTGCGAAAGATGTGGTACGTGGCCCATTTCGCGGTCATACCCAATTGTGTAGGCTTGCACGCGCGCAAAATAGCGTTCCGGGGAAGAAGCTAAGGGGAGAAGTTCGTTGGTGCGGTCCACATTTTCGACACGACCCCACACCGCGTTACGAGTCATGAACTTCAGCGTGGATTCGAGTAAATAACTGTTCCCCACATTTCCATCCGACAGACTCTGATTGCGTCCCCAAAGCAGCATTGTCGCCCAATTGCCATTTTTCAACCGCTGGTTGTAAGTTGCCGAAGCCGTCATGCGTCGCAAGTCTTGCGTGGGTGCTACGGCTTCAGGGCTATGCAACTGGGCGATAGAAAATTGAGCGCTCAAGTTCGACGTCGGATTCAACGTCGCGCGGGTGGACCACGAGTCTATTTTTCCGGAGTCAATGTCCCAGCGAAATTCGTCCGGCTCGCGCCCGTGAAATCCTGAACCCTCAATGCGGAAATTGCGATGCGTCAAGCCAACCGTGATTACGTCATCAGCAATGTGGGTGGAATCTTGCAGGTGATGTCCGAGCGGGGCGATCGGATCTTCCGAAGCAGATTGGCGGTGCGGATAAGCGACCGGCCCCATCGCAGGGTCGCCCATAGGCGCGGCATAAAGAGAGAGCAACGTGTGCTCGCCAACCTTGTAGTCGTACATGGCGGCCAGTTCCATGATGAAGTCATGCGGATGCTGCCCATCAACGATCGCTGTACCGAAGGCCGTTTCTCCCTGCTGGAACAGCTCCGGATATCTTTGTTTGGAAACAGTGGCTGGCTCAAAGCTCAGCATGCTGCGAACTGTCAGTGTGCCGCGTCCAAAGCTATGCTGCGCCATCGGCATGAACCAGTTAGTCGAAAATAATTTGTCGCCTCCCCGCGCTCCGCTCTGCTGCAGTTCATTGAGAAATGCTTCTCCGTGAAACATGAATGTCCACTTACCACGCCTTGCCATCAGCATCTCGATTGGAGTCGAAGCTGGTTCAGCATCCGTTCCTGAAGTCGTGTGGTTTTGGATCACGTCCACGAGTGCGTTTGATGGTCCCCCCATGCCCGCCATTGTGCCTGACATGTTTTGTTCTGGCTGGCCTTGCTGATGAGCGGAATGCGTCTGCTCAGTTTGATGGCTGGCGTGGGTCTCTTGGGCGGCCGCTCGCGCCGCTGACAGGTTCCACGACATGATTACAACAAATCCTAAAACTAAATTGCGCACTGCTCCTCCAAGAAAGGAATGGGATTCGCGACTACATAGGCCATCCGGTTTCAGTTTTTTCGAAGGAAGAGAACGTCAGATACGCAGAGACATCAAGAGGGACAGGGTACCGGAGCGGCGAGCATTGTCTTCCGCAGGAAGCGCTAACTCCACAAGCAGTTGAGGGTTTACCCCTGCTTTGATTTTAGACAGGTAATCCAGGTGAGTTGCGCCCTCAAAGCCATGAGGAACAATTGCGGAACTGTGACCTGCGATGCAGCACTTGAAATCTGGTGGTGAGTGTTTGGGCAAGTCATTCTGGTGACTATGACATGCACCTGAACGAGGGTGTGAACCACCTGCCAAAGCTGGACCAGCAACGAGAGACCCCGTCAAAACGCTTATCTGCATTACAGCCAGCAGCAGAATTGCAAGCGATTTTAAATATTTGGCTTTCACCCTTCCCTTAGGATGCGCTTCGGCCTAAATAAGTTCCGCTTTTCGTTCGTCCTGAAAGCTATTCGTTACCCAAGAGTCTCTGATGGGTTAACGGTCATCCATATAATGGAGTCTAAATTATGTCCGATCATCTCTATCTAAGTCTTTGGTTTCCTGATTTTCCAGCCGACGAGATGCTACCGCACGCGCTGAGAGTTATGCGGCAATTTCCTTTTTCTGCTCAGCAGCCGGGGATCTCTTACTTCGCCCTTCATCCAGTTTCGTGGACCGAACCCACGATCTTGGAACAGCGCTTCACGCCGGGTATAAGCCCTGAGGGAGCTATTCTGGTCGCGTCGGAGGTGCTTCATGAAGACAATGCCTACACCTTCGAAGCGTTTTGGGACTTATGGCTTCCGGCCAAACAAAAAGATGATGGCGACTGGGAGCAGCGTCCGTCCAAGGTGACATTTATCGTGCGTGGTACGGAGTTCGACGAAGGCGCTGCCGAACAGGAAGGTCACATTCAAGTGGACTTCGGAATTGATTCGCACTTCCTCCTGGAAGAAGTTCCACTGACAGAGTGGTCGGAGCAACGGGTGCGAGCCAACATCCAAAAGTTGGTTGAGTTCACAAATAACCTTGAGAAGCAGGCCGGAGTTTCTACGCGTCTGTTGTGGTCGGAATCAGAAGAAAATTTCGCCCAGAAGTTGATAGCTCGCTTGCAGCGAGTTCAATAGAGGACGATGCGCCGGATCATTCGCCATGGACTCCGGCGCCCCCAAAACTGCCCTTGTTGCAACCAAATGAGTTATAGGCTTCGTTTCGTAAAAATGCTCTTTACCGAAGCACTTGTGGGTTGCCCTGCTACTCAATGACGCCGTCCGATTTCAGTCCGAGTTCTCTGATTGGAACAGCTGCGTCGCCATCTTCAAGAGCGCACCCGGATGCCTCCTCTGATTCACTGCCCACGTAAGTTTCCACTGCTGTGTTGACCCCCGGGCAAGATTCTTCGTTATTTTGGAGACTTTGTTCATCGCCATCCAACGTATGCCCATCCTCGTACTCACCCGGGGCAATCCCAACTTCTGACGCTTTGGCTTTGTCCTGTAGCTTTTCCAGCAGTTCCAAATTCTTCAGCAGCGCACGCCGATTAGTAGTGTTGTATCGCTGAATGGTTGGCAACGAACCTTGGGGGTGAAAAGCCCAATCGTTCTTGGCAAGACAGTACATTTCCGCCTCAAGCCCCTTATTCTGTCGCCAATAATCGAGGGCGATATTATCGATCAGAATTTCGCTTACCACATCATCGGCACCATAATGGGCCCGCAGCGCTTCCACGATTTCCGCCACACCGTTCTCCACAGGTTTACCATCGTTGGTAAGCATTAGACGGCGAGCAGTTAGTCCATGCTTTGCAGCGTTGAAGCGGCTTCTATTCTTGCCTTCGGGGCTGGTCGGCCCCGTGGATTTTTTCGAATTGTTTTGGTTTTTCTGTTGGACGGCCTGCGACACATTTTTCTTCAACTTCATATTCATTTCCTTTGATCTTGGTGTCAGGCTCCAAAATATCTTCTGCAGCCTGCACCCTACGTTCGATAGTCAAAACATTCGTTCATTGGTGAACTTCACGAGGCGACGGTCCACGCGACGGCTTGAGCCGCACCGTCCATTGAGAAGGGGAATCCAGTTGAGGGCACTTGCCGCTGGCGGAGGTATTCTGGAAGCTGCCAACCGGACCCTGACTCCAATCGTAACCAGCGTTCCATCAGCCAAAACTGCGGCGGCGCCTCACAAACTTTCATCTTCGACGGCCACACTATTCAAATCAGAGCACGATGGGGTCCGTACCCGGGTGGCACGCCTGCGTAATTGCGGTTCCATAAAGTGCAAGTTTTTGTAAAACCGGAAAACACCAAGACTCCAGACCAGCGCCTAAGCCTTTTGTTCACACTCGTTAATAATTCTTTAACAATTGGC
>JBEEGK010000309.1:0-7863 GCA_041166845.1 Acidobacteriaceae bacterium | reverse complement strand
ACGCTCGCATCGGACGCACTTATTGCATCCAGTGCGGAGCGCAAGTCAAACGAGATACCGTGGACGAAGTGGTGGACGCGGTGCTCGGGCTGGGTGCGGACACGCGACTGAACGTACTCTTTCCCTTACAGTCTGCGGAAACTCCTTCTCTGGACGCGCAAGATGTGCCTCCCTCTAAGAATCAAACAGTCCGCAAGCCGGGACGAAAAAAGAAAGCAGCGCCACCCGTTGAAGCTTTGTCTGAGCACTTGAAGGCGCGACTTTTCGAGCTGCGGCAGCGCGGATTCAACCGTCTTTTTCAGGATGGCCAGATATTCGAATTTTCAACTCCTGAATCATTGTTGGATATTAATTTCGACAAACCGGTATTTCTCCTGGTAGACCGCATTGTGGTTTCTCCAGAGAATCGCGCGCGGATCGTGGACGCGATCGAGAGCAGCTACCGGGAAGCTAGCGAAGTAATTTTCGAAACTGCCCCACGAGACGATGAACCCCCGCAGCGACTGCGCTTCTCGCATCGTTTTGAGTGTAAGCATTGCAACATCCGTTATGAAGAGCCTGAGCCCCGGCTTTTTTCATTCAATAATCCTTATGGGGCATGCGCACACTGCCAGGGGTTTGGTAACACGATAGATTTCGATCTCGGACTGGTGATTCCGGATGTGTTCAAAACTTTGAACCAGGGTGCGATCGAACCGTGGACGAAACCAAAGTATCGTCCTCTCTTTGTGGAATTGAAACGCTTCGCACGCCAGGAACAAATTCCGCTGGACGTGCCCTGGGCCGAACTCAACGCAGAGCATCAGAATTTAGTTGTTCATGGAGAAGGGCGGTTCCCTGGTATTCGGGGATTCTTCAATCACCTCGAACGTAAGAAATACAAACTGCACGTGCGAGTTTTCTTGAGCCGTTATCGCGGTTATTCCACTTGCTCGAATTGCGATGGCGCGCGGTTGCGGACAGAAGCCCGCCAAGTGAGGATCAATGGCAAGAACATTTGCGAGGTCTGTTGCATGACCGTCGAACAGTCGCAAAAGTTCTTCGCAGAGCTTGAACTCACGGCTCAGGAAGCCGGCATCGCAGACAAACTTCTTCAGGAAATCCAGGAGCGTCTTCGTTTCCTGCATGAGGTGGGGCTTGAATACCTCACGTTGAATCGGCTTTCGTCCACGCTGTCGGGTGGCGAGGCGCAGCGCATTCAGCTTGCAACTTCTCTGGGCTCGCGCCTGGTCGGAACTTTGTATGTACTGGATGAGCCTTCCGTTGGCCTTCACAGCCGCGACACTCATCGCCTCATCAAGATTCTGCATGACCTGCGTGATCTCGGAAATACGATCCTTGTGGTCGAGCACGATTCCGATGTAATGCGCGCGTCCGATACGATTCTCGATCTGGGTCCAGGCGCGGGTGAAAATGGCGGCAGGGTTATCGCTGCGGGGACCTACGATCAGATCCAGCACATGCCGAGTTCACTGACCGGACGCTATCTCTCGCACGAACTGCGCATCCAGCTGCCCACCGCACGACGAAAGCCCGGACGGCAGCAGATTAAAATTTTCGGGGCCCATATTCACAACCTAAAGAGGCTCGATATTTCTATCCCGCTGGGGATGATCGTTGCGATTACGGGTGTATCAGGCTCCGGCAAATCAACTCTTCTGCACGACGTTGTGTATCCGGCACTTGCGGCGGCAAAGAAGCAACTGAACGGCACTGCTCCGGTCGCCGCAGGATGGACGGGCGTAGAGGGAGAGGATTTCATTGATGAGGTTGTGCTGGTGGACCAGTCGCCGATTGGCCGCACTCCCCGATCCAATCCGGTGACCTACATCAAGGCGTTCGACGCAATCCGCGAACTTTTTGCGTCTTTGCCTGAATCAAAAAAGCGATCGTTCACCCCCGGACACTTTTCATTCAACATCCCAGGGGGACGCTGCGAAAATTGCCAGGGCGACGGCACTGTCACAGTCGAAATGCAATTTCTCGCTGATGTCGAACTTATTTGCGAGGAATGCAAAGGCACGCGCTATAAGCCGCAAGTGCTTGAAGTCCGTTATCGTGGCAAAAACATTCACGAAGTGCTGGAAATAACCGTCAAAGAGGCACTCTCCTTTTTTGCCAATGTGCCTAAGATAGCTGACAAGTTGCGCGTGCTAGACGAAGTGGGGCTTGGATATCTTCGTCTCGGGCAGTCTGCCACAACGCTATCCGGTGGCGAGGCGCAACGCATGAAGCTGGCCGCCCATTTACAGCCCGCAGCCAGAGCAATCGGACGGACATCGAGCGGAGGCACGGCGCGCACTCGCCGCAATATCTTATATATTTTCGATGAGCCGACAACTGGGCTTCACTTTGATGACATCAGCAAACTACTTTCCGCCTTCCGCCGTCTAATTGATGCAGGCGGTTCGATTCTGGTGATTGAGCACAACATGGAAGTGATCAAGACTGCGGACTGGGTGATTGACCTCGGCCCCGAAGGTGGCGAGCGCGGCGGATACCTCGTTGGAGCAGGCACCCCCGAGACCATTGCGAAGCTGCCCAATTCGTATACTGGCAGATATCTGGCGGTGGTCCTGAACGTGAACGAGCACGCGTATTCCAATGGTCAGCACTAATCATTCTGCGTCCGCGCTGCTCGCGCTGGTTGCGATCTTTGCGGGTCAGGTTTGTGCTCAAGATAGTGGCCATGCGGTCCACCACCGCAAAGTAGTAGAACAGACTTCCGCAGCTTCACACGATCTCAGCAATGCGGAAAGTGCGATTGAGAAGAAAGACTATTCCTCCGCCCTACAATTGCTGCAGAAGGTCGTCGCCGCAACTCCGAACGACTATCAGGCATGGTTTGACCTCGGCTTCGTAAACAATGCTATCGGACGCATGGACGAGTCCATTACCGCGTATCGAAAGTCGGTCGCTATTAAGCCGGACGTCTTTGAATCGAATCTCAACCTCGGCCTGATGTTGCGAAAAACCGGCCAGCCCGGTGCAGAACAATTTCTGCGGGCCGCAACCGCCCTTAAACCAACCTCACATGCTGAAGAAGGGCTAGAGCGGGCATGGCTGTCTCTCGGACACTTGCTTGAAAGCGGCAGGCCTGGCGATGCCGTGGAAGCGTATCGAAAGGCCTCGGCATTGCAGCCGAAAGACTCGGAGCCCCATCTCTCCGCCGGACTGCTACTTGAGAAGCAGAACCAGTTTGCCGATGCCGAGCAGGAGTATCGGACAGTTTTGGCGAACGACCCCACATCGGCCGACGCTCTGACTGGCCTTGCAAATATTTACACTCGCGGGCAGCGCTTTGCGGAAGCGGAGGAGATTTTGCGGAAGCTCGTTAGCCTGCAACCTAACGATGTTGCCGCGAGAACGCAGTTGGGAAGGCTTCTCTTCCTGGCAGGTAAAAATGAGGCCGCGATCTCGGAATTTCAGGAAGCAATAACACAGAATCCCGACAACCCCGAGGTGCAGAAAGATCTCGCGTCGTTATACATTGCTCAAAAAAGGTTCGATGACGGAACTCAAATCTATCGGTCGCTGAGTTCGAAGTTTCCGCAAGATTCGGATTTGCACAATAGCCTGGGAGAGGCGCTTCTGAAACAACACAAATTTCCGGAGGCGCAGCAGGAATTTTTGAATGCGGTAAAGATTAAGCCGGATTTCGGCGTGGCTTACGGTAACCTCGCGGTAGCCGCCAGCGAGAACAAAGATTATCCGCTTGCCATTAAGGCGGCTGACGCACGTGCCAGGTTTTTGCCCGAGATTCCAGTAAGCTTTTTTCTGAGGGCGTCGGCGTACGATCATCTGCGAGACTATAAACAGGCAGCGCAGAATTACCGCCGGTTTTTGGAATTGGCTGAGGGCAAGTACCCCGACCAGGAATGGCAGGCGAGACACCGGCTGGTAGCGATAGCCCACAATAAATAACCGCATATGCGTCTTTGGCTCACAATCCTCGCACTAATACTATCGACTTCGCTCTTCGCATCGGGCAAGAAGTCGGAGAGTCTGCAGGAGCTTAAAGCGCGAGCACAGGCAGCGAAAGCCGGTGATCAGGCATCGTTGTACATTGAACTTGCCGAACGCGAACTGACAGCCGCTACCGAGCTATATCATCAAGGAAAAATAGAGCAGGGCCGATCTGCTGTGGACGCAATCGTAAGTTATTCCCAGAAAGCCCATGATGCATCGGCGGAGTCGAACAAGAAGTTAAAAAACACAGAAATCGCTTTTCGCAAGATGGCGCTCAAGCTGCGCGATCTCAAGCAGACTTTAAATTTCGAAGATCAGGCGCCGGTACAAGCGGCTGGGGACCACCTGGAGAGTCTCCGAATGGACCTGCTCTCACACCTATTTCCGAAGGCCCCCAAATGAGCGACGCGCGCTGGATCTTCGTCGGTTTTCTGGTTTTGTCATTAATTCCTGCGGTTCCGGCGCAAAGCCGCCCCGAAGCGCTCACTCAGCTCGAAATTGGTCAGCTGCGTGAAAGTGCTCAGGATCCACTCGAGCGTCTGAAACTCTATGTAAAATTTGCGCGCGCTCGTCTGGCTTCACTCGAACAGGCGCACGCCGATCCGAAGCTCGCAGATCGTGCCCAACAAATCCACGACCGCTTGCAGGAGTTTCTCAGCGTCTACGACGAATTGAACGACAACGTTGATACCTTTGCCGACCGCAAAGCCGATATGCGAAAACCCTTAAAGCATGTCATCGAGGCTGATACTGAATTTCAGGCAAAACTGCGCGCGTTTAAAGATTCCGGAACGACAAAAGAAGCGGAAGAGGGTCAATACGAGTTCCTGCTGACGAATGCCATCGAGACCGTGGATAACAGCGCAAAAGATCACCGCGATCTGCTGAAAGAACAGGACGAAGCCGCGAGGCACCAGAAAAAATAGATACCGGTCCGTGATAATCTGGCGGCAACGTGGGGGACGGTCCGCTTCACATATTTCAGCAAGCCTATCGCGATTTGCGCCCTCGGGCTGCCATGCCTGAGATGAAAGTCCAGTTTTTCGCCTTCGCAAATATCAATAACACGATTCGCTTGCGTAAGGGCAAGTTGCTCGCGCGTCTCTCCGATGTTCTGGAGGGAGCCCCAGAGCCGGTGCTGCATGCAATTGCGCACATTCTGCTGGCGAAAATGTACCGCCATCCCATTGAGCGGGAACATTCGACCCGTTATCGGCGTTACATCGCAAGCCGGGATTTAAGAGAAAAGGCGAGTCTTATTCGACAGTTGCGAGGGCGGAAACACATCCGTTCCGCTCAGGGTCACTTTTACGATCTGGAAAAACTTTTCGACGATTTGAACGGGCAGTTTTTTTATGGTTTGCTTGCGCGTCCAAAGATGACATGGAGCCGCGATCGCGCCCGCAATCGCCTGGGGCATTATGATCCAGCGCACAATGCAATTGTTGTCAGCCGAATCTTTGATCATCCTGCTGTTCCCGGCTATGCCGTTGCCTACATTGTCTACCACGAAATGCTTCACTTGAAGCATCCCGTGAAGTTACGGGGCAGCCGGCGATGCGTACATTCCCAGGCGTTTCAAGCGGAAGAAAAGTTGTTCCCTCAGTATCAGCAAGCGATAACGTTCTTAAAAGATACTGTAATAGTTTCGTCATACCTTCTCCCCGAGCGTTGACGCGAGTTACACGCTAAATTATCCTAGGTAATTGAAATTGAAATTCATTTTCAAAATGGCAGGAGCTTCTTTTTAGATGTTACAGGCCTTCATCATCACCCTTCGCGAAGGGGTAGAAGCGGCGCTGATTGTCGGGATCACTCTGGCGTATCTGGCGAAAATCAATCGTCGCGATTTGCGGAAATCTGTCTATGCCGCTCTGATTTCAGCGTTTGTGGCGAGTATCGGTGTCGCGGTCGTGCTGTCGCGCACGCAATGGAACCAGGACATTTTCGAAGGTTGGATCATGCTGGCAGCTGCGGTTTTTGTTATCACCATGATCATCTTCATGATGAAAACCGGCCGCAAGATGAAGGACCAAATCGAAGGTAAAGTTGGATCGCTCATAAACGAAAGTTCGCGCTTCGGCCTCTTTGTGTTCGTCTTTCTGATGGTTTTGCGGGAAGGCGTTGAGACCGTACTCATCCTCTCCGCCGTGACACTGAATTCGACCGAACTTTTCAGCTTCCTCGGGACGTTGGCTGGAGTGGGAGTAGCGATTGCGTTTGGAGTGATGTTCGTCAAAGGCAGCGTTCGGATTAATCTGCAAAAGTTTTTTCGCGTTACGACGGTCATTCTGTTTTTCGTTGCGGCACAACTGATTATTTCCGGACTGCACGAATTGTCAGAAAACGGGGTGCTTCCCTCCTCCAAGCAGGAGATGGCGATTATTGGGCCCATCGTCCGCAACGATCTGTTTTTCTTCGTAACCATTCTGGCCTTGGCCGCGCTCATGGTCTTATTCGAAGCCAAGCGACGCCAGCCGGCTTCCCTGTCGGAATCGGGAGCTGAACGAAGGAAAGCCCTGTGGACCAGCCGCCGCGAACGGATTTGGATGGTTTCCGTTTATGCCAGCGCCTTCGTGTTTATCGTTGCCATGACTGCTGAGTTCATCTACACCAAAAGCGTGAGCGCTCTCTCTCCCGCGACGGAAGTAACTTTTGTAAATGGTCAGCTCAGCATTCCGCTGGCTCAGGTTTCGGATGGAGATCTTCATCGCTTCGCGGCGCATGAGAACGCCTCCGATGTCCGCTTCTGGCTCTATCAAAAACCGGATGGAAAGATTGCCACGGTTTTCGACGCCTGCGAAATTTGCGGCGGCGTAGGTTTCTACAAAGGACCTAACGGCGTCGTCTGTAAAAATTGCGCCTCTCCCATCAATTCCCAGTCCGTGGGAACCAAGGGCGGATGTAATCCTGTCCCCGTCGCCGCCGTGATAAATGCCGGTGTCGTAATCATCAAGGAGGCGGACATCGCAGCCGGGGCCCGCATGTTCCAGCAATAATGTTCGTAAGACTCGTCCTCGAATCATTCCGGCGCGAGAAGAGGCGCAAGCTGCTTGCAGGCGTGGCAATTACCCTCGGCGTTGGCGTCGCCACTGCGATGATCGCTGTCGCCACTGACATCGGAGACAAGATCAGCCGCGAACTTCGCACTTATGGCGCTAACATCGTAGTCACTCCGCAAGAAGATACTTTAGATCTCGAAATCGCTGGCGTGAACCTCAAGCCACCCAGTGATGGGGCCTATCTCAACGAAGCAGACCTTCCGAAGATTAAAGGCATGTTCTGGCGAAACAATATCGTGGGATTCGCTCCCATGCTGCCTGTCAATGCCAGCGTAAAGGTCAACGACACCGTGCGGCCAATCAATCTTCTCGGAACTTATTTCGCAAAGAGTATCCGGTTTGGGAACGAGCAATTTGTCACCGGCGTGCGCAACACGCATCCTTGGTGGAAGGTTCGCGGCTCGTGGCCTGAAGATGACTCACAAGATGTTCTGGTTGGACAAAGACTGGCGGCAAATCTCGGAGTGCAGGCCGGCAATACGTTAAAGATTAACGGCGATCCTCATCGGGTCACGGGAATTCTCTCCACTGGCGGACCGGAGGACGATCAAGTCGTGGCGCCAATTGTACTGGCGCAGCGGATTCTAAACCGCCCGGGTTCGGTGCGCAGAGTGTACGTTAGCGCTCTTACCAAACCCGAGGACGCTTTCGCGCGTCGCGATCCGAAATCTCTCAGTCCTGCAATGTACGACCGCTGGTACTGCTCTCCCTATGCACAATCCATCGCGTATCAGTTGCAGGAAGCAATTCCCTTCTCGCACGCAGAGCAGATTCGCCAGGTCGCTCAGAATGAGGGCGCTGTCCTCTCCAAAATTAAAGGGCTCATGCTGTT
>JBEEGK010000308.1:0-5426 GCA_041166845.1 Acidobacteriaceae bacterium | reverse complement strand
CGGCGAAAGCCGATTCGCTAGCGAATCGGGCTTTCTTTGCTCAGGATGACATTGAGCGCTGGCTCAGGATAATGCGGAGTCTTACTCGACGGTCACCGATTTCGCCAGATTTCTCGGCTGATCCACGTCACATCCGCGACGCACTGCAATGTGATAGGCGAGCAATTGCAGCGGCACGATCTCGAGTATCGGAGACAATTCCTCCGGCGCCGCCGGAATATACAGAACATGGTCGGCAGCCTCTTTAATGTCTTCGTCACCCTCAGTTGCCAGGGCAATGACTTTGCCGGAACGCGCTTTGACCTCTTTTAAGTTCGAAATTGTTTTTTCATAGCGCACCATGCTGAGCTCGCTCTTAGGATCACGCGTGGCAATAATTACTACCGGCAGGTTTTCGTCAATCAGCGCATTCGGACCATGCTTCATCTCGCCTGCGGGATATCCTTCTGCGTGGATGTAAGAAATTTCCTTCAGCTTCAACGCCCCTTCAAGCGCGATGGGATAGTGAATACCGCGCCCCAAAAACAAGAAGTCTTGTGCGCGGACGTATAACTTCGCCAGCTCTTCACACTGCTCATCCCGGGTGAGAAGCGTTTCCAGCTTGCCCGGCAGGCGCGTGAGCTCATAAACGGCTTCTTTTGCCTGCTCGGGCGTCATCGTCCCGCGCGCCTGCGCAAGGTAAAGAGCGAACAAATAGAGTGCCGTGAGCTGACCGGTAAACGCTTTAGTAGAAGCGACGCCAATCTCGGGGCCGGCGTGGGTGTAGATGGTGCCCGACGCCTCGCGCGTAATCATCGAACCCACCACGTTGCAGATCGCCAGTGTCTTGGATCCTTTCGCTTTTGCCTCGCGCTGGGCCGCGATGGTGTCGGCGGTCTCGCCCGATTGGGAAATCAAAAGCGTAATGGTATCTGCGGCAACGATTGGATCGCGATAGCGCCACTCACTGGCGTAATCCACTTCCACTGGAATGCGCGCCAGGGTTTCGATCATGAACTTGCCGGCTTGTCCCGCGTGCCAACTCGTGCCGCAGGCTTCAATATTGATTTTCTTGGCTGCTTTGAATTCGGCTTCCGTGATCTGCATCTCGTCCAGAAAAACATGTCCGGTTTCCTGCGAGATGCGTCCCAGCGTAGTGTCGCGTACGGCGCGGGGCTGCTCATAAATTTCCTTGAGCATGAAATGCTTGAAGCCGCCCTTTTCCGCCATGATTGGGTCCCAGGTAACATGCTGCACTTCGCGTGTCACCGGCTGTCCGTTGAAGTCGGTGAGCTTCACTCCTGCCGGAGTGATGACCGCGAGATCGCCGTCGCCGAGGAAAAACAGATCGCGAGTGTGATAGAGAATCGCGGGTACGTCGGAAGCTACGAAAAACTCGTCCTTGCCCAGTCCAATCACTGCCGGCGGACCGTTGCGCGCAGCCACAATCTTGTCTGGCTCATCTGTCGAAATTACCGCTAACGCGAAAACTCCCGTTAATTGCAGAATCGTCTTGCGGACCGCTTCTTCCAGACTCGGACCATGTCCATTGCCGTGGTTAACGTAGAACTTCTCTACCAGATGCGCGATCACTTCGGTGTCGGTCTCGGTGACGAACTTGTGGCCTTCTTCGATCAGTTTCCTCTTAAGGACTACATAGTTCTCGATGATCCCATTATGTACGACCACAACGTGCCCGGTGCAATCGCGATGCGGATGAGCATTTTCTTCCGTGGGACGGCCGTGTGTGGCCCATCGGGTATGTCCGATGCCGTAGGTTCCGTCGAGCGGATTCACACGGATGGCTTCTTCCAGATTTCGCAGCTTGCCTTCCGCGCGCCGAATTTGCAGGCCTTGTCCATTTCCGCAAACCGCAATCCCCGCGGAATCGTACCCCCGATATTCCAGGCGCCGTAGTCCCTCAATGATGACGGGCACAACGTTCTTCTTGCCCACGTATCCGACAATACCGCACATGGTGAGTTGCTCCTTGGTTTCGGCGGGGGACCGAAGCTTACTACTCTTCGATGGAAAAGCGGAACTCTTCGATTACTGGGTTGGTGAGTACTTCGCTGGCAATTCGTGAGACTTCAGCTTCCGCCTGGGAACGATCCAGTTCACCATCAAGCGTAAGCTCAAAATATTTGCCCTGGCGAACCTCATCCAGGCCGCGATAACCCATTTTCTTAAGCGCCCCGTGGATGGTTTTTCCCTGGGGGTCCAAAACGCTCTTCTTAAGAGAAACGTACACGTAAGCTTTCATGTGGTAAAGCACATTATACGTTACGTTAGTGACCAAGGTTTGTGCAGGAAGGTGGCTTATCACGGATCTGGTTATCGTCACTTCGCGGCTTTTCAACCTAAATTTGAGAGTTGCGCTTCGAGGTCAGCAAGGGCGGCCTCAAGCATCTTGCGGTGCTGCGGATTCTCCACTCGTTGCAGACTTTGCAGCACCCGCTTGCGGTCAAGGGCGATCCCCTCTCGTTTCTTTTTAGTAATCAATTCAGCGGGCGTGAACTGGGCTCTCTGACTCTCCGAGAACGAAATGGCTTCGGATTGCTGCTCTTCCACCGACTTACTTTCCCAGCCTCTCGCCATCCATAAATTATACGTGGCTCGTTCTACCAGGTTGCGGTTGTCGCGCGTCTTCCGGATTTCCGCTATCGGGAATGCGCGTCTGCGCATCATGTAATTTGTCACTTTCCGTGCCTGGCGAGGAATACGATGCTTGTCACTGAATATGTGACTGTTAGTTCGCATAGCGTAAATTCGCGGCCATTACGATTGCGGTAAACACAATTTTATGTATTATCCCCTCAATTTTGAGTAATGCCTTTGCAGCGGAGATGCTTTGGGGGGCATTAGCAATTGATCCGTGCAATGAAAACCACTACCGTTTTAAATTCGTCCGAAGATTTGAGCCGTTACGAAGCTCTGCTGCAGACGGCCGACCTGATGGCCGAGCATCGCGACATCGCTGGATTGTTTCGCGATCTGCCGAAAGATTACAGAAAGTAACTGAGTGTGACGTGGCCAGCTTTTCCCTGCACGATCCCGCCAAAAATGTAATGCGCGTGCATATGTGGGAGCAGAGTCAAATTGCGTCACCGGCGGACGAGGTCCCTCTGGAACAGTCACTCAGCGGGTGGGTGTTTCAGAATCAAAAGCCAATCATCGTGCATGATCGCGCAGAGGAGGTGCCATTTTTTTCCCCAGGCACTGCACTGGCTAGAGAAAAGGGCCTGCGGTCCTATTGCACCCTCCCCCTTACCACCCGGCAACGAAGATTAGGCGCGCTCGGAATGGGCAGCAAACGCGAGGGCGCCTATGGCGAAAAAGATCTGCAACTCTTGCGGCGGGTTGCAGAACTGGTGGCGCTCGCGCTCGAGAATGCACTCACCCGCACCGCTCTACAACAGGAGAAACAGCGCCTGAAAACGCTCCTGGAGATCAGTCTGGCATTGGCTTCGAACCTGGACTTTCGACACTTGTTCCCCACGATTTCAGAATGCATAGGCAAAGTGATCCATCACGACTTTTCTAATGTCAGTTTTTTACGACCAGCCGAGTAATTCCTTGCGAGTGTATTCCCTGGACTCCCCTTCCGCACGGGCTCGCTGACGATGGGACGTTAGTGCCGATGGATGATGCCCCTTGCGGATCCACCTTCTCGCGGAGAGAAGCCAGGATATTCAATCAAGAAGCCTTGTCGGCCATTAATTCCAGCTTCGTGAGGCAATTGCTGCAAGAAGGAGTGCGGTCTGTCTGCTCTCTTCCGCTTGAGACCCAAAAGGGCGTTCTCGGTACTCTCAGTCTTGCCAGTCGTGAACTCGATGCGTTTTCGAGGTCTGACCTAGATCTATTGAAGCAGGTCGCAAGCCAGGTTGCCATCGCGCTCGACAACGCTCGTGCCTATCGCGAGATTGCAGCGCTCACTGAGAAGCTGAAAAAAGAAAAACTGTATCTGCAGGATAAAATCCGTTCGGAGCGGAACTTCGAGGAAATTATTGGCGAGAGCGCGGCCCTGAAAAAAGTGCTGCGGCAAACCAAGACTGTGGCACCGAGCGATGCGACCGTGCTGGTGCTGGGAGAAACCGGCACTGGCAAAGAATTAATTGCGCGCGCGGTCCATCGCATGAGCTCGCGGAAAGACAACAGCTTTATTAAGCTCAATTGCGCGGCCATTCCAACCGGTCTGCTGGAGAGCGAGCTCTTCGGACATGAAAAGGGCGCCTTTACTGGAGCCATCAGTCAAAAAATCGGCCGCCTCGAACTCGCGGATAAAGGAACGTTATTTCTCGACGAAGTCGGAGATATCCCGCTAGACCTGCAGCCTAAATTATTGCGCGTCCTCCAGGACCAGGAATTTGAGCGCCTCGGAAGAAACCGCACGATCAAAGTCAACACTCGCCTGGTGGCCGCCACCAACCGTGATTTAGCAAAAAGTGTCGCCGAGCGAGAGTTCCGAAGCGATTTGTTTTACCGCTTAAACGTCTTCCCGATTCTTTCTCATTCGCACTGACTGTTGATTTCATAGTTGTTAATGGGTTTTGCCGCCATGCTCTCTTTGGAACCTCAAATGCCCTATCACCGTTATTCGCTCGCTGGTATTTTGCGCAGCAGGACGTAACTCGTATGGACACTCCTTTAATCGCGAGTCCGGACGTCAGCTTGGCCCCTAACGCGCAAGCACCAGCGAGTTTCAAGATTCTCAGTTTCCCCCAGCGGCAACGAAGAAAACTTGCTTCCGCTCAGGCGCCCGAGTGGCGCTGGGACCCGATGTTCTTATTTGCCTGCGGGACGTTATGGCGCAGCAAAGGGGATACCAATGCTGGCTGGGAGTTGATTCAAGCCCTCAGGTCATGGGACGGGCGGGCGCGGGCGGTTGCCGCGGCGTCCCTGTCGCACACCGAATACGCACGCCTGCTGGCGCGGGATTTGCGGCGAACCAGAACGAGCCTAAAAAAAGAAGACCCTGGTGTTGCACCCAGTCTTCCCGGGCAACAGACTACTGGAGAGTCAAAGATGAATACCCCTTACGGACTAGAAATTATTGGCAGCTGCGTGACCTGGAAGCTTCGCAAGGACAAGTGGTTTTGCCGCTTCTCTTCTGAATTTATGAAGTCATTCAGCGCAGCCAGCCATCTCAGCACCTATCCGGGAGCACTCCTGTTCGTGGAAGGGCAGACGCCGCGGGGAGCCTATGTTCTGTGTTCCGGGAAAGTAAAGCTGTCCACCACGTCGCGGGATGGAAAGATTCTCATCCTGAACATTGCCGAAGGGGGAGAGGTCCTTGGCCTCAGTGCTGCGATTTCCGGCACTCCTTTTGAGCTTACGGCGGAGACTGCCGGCCCCTGCCATGTCAACTTTATTGAACGCGAAGCCCTGATGCGCTTGATGGAGAAGAATGGCGAAATGGGCCTGCACTCAGCCCAGGCTTTGAGCAA
>JBEEGK010000307.1:0-3377 GCA_041166845.1 Acidobacteriaceae bacterium | reverse complement strand
CTTGCGCCGACACTGAGATAACGCTAACCTCCGGCCACACCCATCACCTGGAGGATTCACTTGTTGTCCTTGAACTTACACCGTGCGCTCGCACTATTGTCCCTGTCGCTCATACCAGCTGCTGCTATGGGTCAGGGTTTAACCATCGTCTCTCCCGCTCCCAACCGTACCGTGACTTCTCCCGTGCGCGTGGCAGCGGATTTCCCCAACGCTGCAGGCATCGTTTCCACCACAATTTCTGTAGATAACGTAGATACACCTGGCGGCAACGTAACCCCGCTTGACGTGGACGTACCAATGACGCAGGGAACCCACTTCTTAACTGTAACCGGAGTGCAGGATGACGGATCTAACGTGTCTGCTTCCGAATGGGTAAAAGTGGGGGCGTCGGCAACCTCCCTATCTGCTGCTGCTTCGACGCAATCCATCAGCCCTTCGACCTCCTCAACCTCTCACATTCACACAGATATCGAAGAGAGGAAAGGGTGGTATCTTTACCCGGACTTGGGGCATCCAGTTTGCAGCTCGACGCCTTCGTTGACGGCAACTCCTTCCGTAAACGCACCGTCCGGCAAGTTTTACCTCGGACCGACCGGGCAATATAACAACTGCCTGTGGCCTATTCTGCTGGGATCGAGCACAAAAGTATTCAATTTCAAATTGGACGCGTATTACCGGCTGAGCAATCCTGCGTATTCGCAAGGGATCGAGTTCTCGTCCAACCATCACGTTGGCACCAAATGGTACAAATTTTCAGTGCAATGCTCTTACTTCAAGGGCCACTACAGCGTCTGGGATACGAAAAATGGGCGCTGGGCTGCCACGACTATTCCCTGCAAAAGACCGGCTCTGGGCAGCTGGGACCACCTCACTGTGAATACCTCAATCAAAAATGGCAAGGCTGTCTTCACCTCATTGACTTTGAATGGAGTAACACACCCGATAAATCAGTCCTTTTACCCAACGCCGAAGGCAACCTCGGCAAGCTAAGGCGTTCACTTTCAGATGAACGGCGACTTGAAAGGCCACCCCTATTACGCTTATGTGGATCGATTCGCATTCACGGCCTGGTGAAAACGACAGTCGTTTAAGGGGCTATTGCCAGGGTCATCGTAAACCGATGACCCTTATTTTTTTGTGAACTGAAGGAAAAGGGATGTACTGGAAATCAGGTGCGGTGACAAAAAATGTGAGTAACTGGGCTCCAACACCATATCTCCCAGAAGTTCGGATCTGCGTTTAATCCGCTCACGACGATGACACAATTTGTCACCTTTTGTCAGTTTAGCAAACTTATCTAGCCGGGTTCCCTCCGCTTGAAGCAGCCACCTAAAGCCCTCTTAAACTAAAAGTGGATAATTTCTTCTCGTGTCACTGAATTTAAAGCAATTAGCAGCGTTTGCTCTGTAGGTCTTACGTTACCTTCGTACATTGACTGGGTGTTACGTAGGCATCATGATTCTCATGAATACTGGTATTCGAAGTGCAACAGTAGTATCTGAACGAGAGATTTATGCGCAAACAAAAAGGATTTTCGCTGATTGAGCTCTTGATCGTTGTGGCGATCATTTTGATCATCGCTGCAATCGCGATACCCAACTTATTGCGCGCCAGAATATCCGCGAATGAAGCTTCAGCTGTGGCCAGCATCCGGACCATCACCAGGGCACAGGTTTCGTACACCACCAGTCAGCCCGTAATTGGATATGCCAGTAGTTTGCTTGTACTTGGACCAAACGGTGCCGCCACTCCCTGCGCCCCCGACCCAGCCGGCGCCACCGGGGCGTGCTTGTTGGACGCACAACTGGCCTCCGGCACCAAGAGCGGATACACGGTCACGGTTTCGTCCAGTGGCGGTCCACCTGCCAGTTCCTACGAGGCGATCGCTTCTCCCGTAGTCGTTAATCAGACCGGCACCCGATATTTCTGTGCTTTTGAGGATGCGACTCTGCGGTTCTCTACCGGTGTGATCGGCGCCGGAGCCTGCACCAACGCCGTCACTCCTATTCAGTAAAGATCATTTTCCAACTACTGCTGGGTCTTCTGATACTCCGAAGGCACTTTCTTGTAGGACGCAGGAACATCAAAAAGCGTCGTATCTACGGATGCTGAGGAAAAGCGTGTCATCTCCGTCGTAGACTCCATCAATACAGCAGCTGCGGCTGCGTTCTGAGCAGAGGTTGTGGGCTGAGCGGCGGGTGCAGGTTCTGGCTCCGGAGCTTTTTTCTTTTTATGAAATCCGCCGAACCCTCCCAGATTCCCTATGCCGGAGGCGACGCCTCCGAAGTTCCCCATTTTACTGGCTGCTTTGTTTTCGGCGGTTGAGGCTGCTGCGTTGGTAGCCGAGTTTGCGGCATTGGCCGCAGCCTCGTCTGCAATGGACCCCGCACTTGGCCCGTCGGAAGCCGGCAGAGGAGCCTCTGATGCTGCTGGCAGCGCGCTGCCGTCTGCTGTCGTTCCCATGCGCATGACTTGTGAGACTGGCACGCCCTTAAGCTTCGACATTTCTTTTTGCATGTCAGCCATTCCTGAGAGCATGCCGGGCTGCGCCCCCAGTAATTGAGGCGAGACGGTCGAAGGAACAGCTCCTGAGAAGATCGTTCCCATCTTCAATGCCATGCGGCGGTTAAAATCTCGGACTTCGCCGTAGCCGGGAATCTCGGGTGCCATCCACATGTCGTTGGTCATCGCCAGGGTTCCGGTTTGCCCTGATTTCTGGTCTTTTGCTTCCATCGACATCTTCAGAATGGACTCGGACGCCGCGAGCCCGGCCACCTGCTTGCTCGCTCCCGTGTTCGTAACATTCACCTTAAATTTCATCTCGGGAGGAGGCGGTTCGGTTTTCGCTGTGGACGCGGGCGCTGGCTGTGGCGGCGCCTGAGCCTTTGCTTTCTCCATAGCTTGTTCCATGGCCGCTTTCATTTCTTGAAATGTCACGACAGAATATTTCTTTTGAGCGTGATCAATCTTGGTGATGGTTTCCTTATCGAGATCAATGATCTCTGTGCTGTCTTGATTGATGTGCGCCATGCGATTGCCCTTGACCAGGATCGTCGAATTAACTGGGTCGGTCATTTGATGGGCCTGTTTGCTGAAGGCGCCGGCAAACTTCGTCATGCTCACAATGGAGCCGCCCGTGATTCTTGTGGTTTCGTCGTAGCGGAAATCCGCGAAACTCGACAGCGGAATAGCGACGCATAAACCAAGTACAAAACTTGATCGGATAGCCATACGATTACCTCTTCTGAAGTGAATACCGAGAGTGCAGAATTTGAGTTCAGCGAAGTGTACCGCAAAAGTCACGCGGCGGTGCATTTAGGATTCCGGGATAAGCGCGGCGGTGCGCCTCAAGCGAAATCTTAGATGGCGATCGGGAT
>JBEEGK010000306.1:0-4737 GCA_041166845.1 Acidobacteriaceae bacterium | reverse complement strand
CGACGCAGGTCGCAACAATGGTTTCGTTAGGTGCATACTGATACGTATGCTTCGCCTTCGCGTCAGTCGGCTTCTTGGTCGTCGAAAGCAGCAGATTTGAAACGTTCACAATGCGTTCCAGTTTGGCCACGTGATCGAAAAAGTTCAGCACCGAGTAATAAGGGCCGTCTAATTCCACTTCGAACGGCACTTCGGAGTAAAACTCCTTCGACGCCACTGGTTTCGCGGTGTAGCGGCGAAGTTCGATTCCGGACTTGGTTGCTTCAGCATCCAGAGTGCGCATGAAGCCATCCACTTCTTTTTCATCCGGAACAATTCGACGCTCGATATCCAGCTGTTGTTTTAAGTTTGCCAACTGGCGGCCGATTTCCGCCAGCTTCGGCCGGTAAGTCTCGAGCTCGGCATTTTCATGGAGCT
Source organism: Acidobacteriaceae bacterium (assembly GCA_041166845.1). Lineage (GTDB taxonomy): Bacteria > Acidobacteriota > Terriglobia > Terriglobales > Acidobacteriaceae > JALYIM01. The sequence continues at coordinate 4,320 of JBEEGK010000306.1, read as the reverse complement.
TGGCTTCCAGGCTCTGCTGCGCCGTTTCGTTCGCGCTACGCTGCGATTTGAATAACGTGAAGTACAAAGCGCCCGTCATCAAAAGTGCGGCGCCCAGCAGTACTGCCCATTGCTTGAGACCGTTCATTTCGCCAAAGTTGTTCATATTTTCATCCGCCCTTTTAGGACTTCGTCTTTTCGCAGCTCAGCGTGAACTGAAATGCCTGCATGTCTTTGACTGTTTCGTCCTGATAGGTCTCTTTGATCTCGATTGCCCGGAAGTGTCCAGTCTTCTGCAGGTTCTCGATCAGGTTCGCGACCGCATCCGCGCTTAACGCCATGCCTTCAATATCTACGCTGGCGCCCTGGTCCTTCATGGTGCTCAGCCAGACCGCTTCTGTCCCGTTCACCGTCTGCCCAATCATGCTGAGCAGATCAACCGGACCGGATTGATTGGCGCGCAATTGGTCAATCACCGTCACTCTGCGCTTGTAGTTGTCCGCCTGTTTTTGACGCTCGATGTAGCGGGCTTTTACGTCCGCCAGTTCGCGATTCTTTTGCTCCGCGACCTGCATCTGCGATTGGATCGCCACTTTTTGTTTGTCGAGGCGATGCCAGTATCCAAAGTTCACGGCCGCCGCGAGCAACAGAACCACCGCCAGCTTGAGTACCGGGGATCCCGCTTCCCCGACTTCCATTGCCGCGGAAGTGGAAGCCGAGCTGCGCCGGGCCTTCGATTTTGTGTTTCCCAGCAGATTGATTCGGATCATAGGCTTTCAAAACTCCTTAAGGCCAGACCCACTGCGACTGCCAACTGGCCGGCATTCTGCTCGATCAACTGCACGCCCGGTCCATCTACCGGCGGCGCGATTTTCTGAAACGGATTAAATATCTCCACCGGCAGCGAAAACTCCTGGCGTAACGCTTCCAGCAGTCCTGGGACTTTCGAACTTCCCCCCGCCAGATAAATCTTCTCGATATGTTCCCCAGCCGCGCTGGCCCGGAAGAAGTCGAACGTCTTCTGGATTTCCAGCACGATAATTTCTGTCACCTGCTGCAGAATCGGAGTTTTAGCGTCTTCACTCACCGTGCCCACTTTGTTTCCCAGCTTGAGCGACTCCGCATCTTCGAAACTCAGGTCCAATTCCTTCTGCAGTGAATCCGTGTACTGATGTCCGCCCACGCTGACGTCGCGCGGGAACAACGGCGTCGTCCCCTTGACGATGTTGATGTTCATCACGCTGGCTCCGAGATTCAAGAGCGCCACCACCTGGTTTGGTGCTGGCTCATAGTTGAACTCGTAGCAGTTTTGTAAGGCGAGCGCATCGATATCCACGATAGACGGTGTTTTGCCGGACATCGAGAGTACGTTGGTGTAGTTAAGAATCTTGTCCTTCTTGACCGCCACCAGTAACACGTCCATTTGCGGGCTGCCGACGTCTTCCGACAGAATCTGGTAGTCAAGGTTCACGTCCGCCAAATCGAATGGGATATGATTAGCGGCTTCTTTCTGAATCGTCTCGGCCAATTCCTGATCGCTCATGGATGGCAGCGATATCTTTTTCACGATCACAGAGTGCCCACTCACCGCGGTCGCAATGTTCTTCGTCTTGATCAGGTTGTCGGCGAACAGTTTCGAGATCGCGCTTGAAACCGTGCCCGAGTCCACGATCATGGAATCCACAACGCTGTCTGGCGCCAGTGGTTCCAGCCCCAAATGCGTCACTTCAATTCCGTTGCGGCCCCTCTTCAGTTCCACTGCCTTGATGCTCGAGGAACCCACATCCAGACCGACAATCGTTTTCGCCCCTAATCCAAACATGTGCCCGCCTTTACAGTTGCCCGGCAGCTTTGGTAGCTGCCTTCGGTTTCTGCTTGCTCTTGACTTGCGTCTGATTTGACTTGTCTTCCATCCACTGATCGAGTTTCGACTTCTTGAAGCGCCAGCGGTTACCCAGCTTGAACGCAGGAATCTTTTGCTCGCCCACATACTTGTAAAGCGTGTCCGCACTCACTCCCAGGTATTGCGACGCCTGACGAATGTTCATTACTTCTCGCGAGTCGGCCATAATTCAGGAACCTTTCAACCCTTTTCGCTGTGGTCCTGCTGCTTAACTCAAGTCCAGCCCGAGCTAACTACTCACTAAAAGCAGCCTTCAAAGTGAGTTTTGGTGTGCTGAGCATATATCAGCCCCTCAGTGCGGAAGGCCGGGGGTTGGTTTTCGGTTTTATGGGGTTTTATGCCCATTTTTTGGAAAGTAACCGAAATACACTTGCATTAGGCATCCATATATTGTAGGTGATGCGAACTGGCATACTTCTAATCGTGGGTGTACTACAAGATCGTGGGGCTCAGGCGGAGAAACATAACCAAAGTACTAGGTCCAGTACGAAGGTATCGGGACAGCCGGAGAGGCCGCCGTCGTTTTTCAATGCCAACAATGACTTACAAGGGAACTCGCAGTCGTCAAAAGAAAAGGCCCGGATTCCTCCGGGCCACATTGGGTTAGCACCAGTACTTTATCTTCGACCGTTCGCAACCGCCTCAAATGGGACATTCGCCGGAATGTTATTGCGATTCATCACATCGCGCATCCGTTCTTCCATGCTTCCCATCTGCTCGCGATTGTGGGTGCGCTGGTAATTCCGCCACCGTGAATAATAGCTATTGAATTTGCGCTGGTCGTCGCCGGACAAACGTCCACGCCATTGCTGCTGCCGATCGCGGTATTGATCGTGGTCGCGATCACCGTCATGGTCGCGGTCCCGGTCCTGATAGCCTTCGCGGTCCTGATAGCCTTCGCGGTTCTGATAAGCGCCGCGATCTCCGTAACCGTAGTTGCCGCCGTTGGCGACCCTGTCATAAGGAACATTCGAAGGGATACCATAGCGGCTCATGAGGTCCTGCATGCGCCTTTCCATGCTGGAAACCTCATCGCGGTTGTTAGTTTGGCGATATTGCTGCCAGCGTGAATAGTAGCTGTCGAATTTTCCCTGATCTTCTGCGGACATCCGCCGTCCCTGCGCGAAAGCGGGCAAAAGCATAACCATCATCAGACCCGCAATAGCCAAAATCCTTTTCATGAACTCCTCCTAAAATTTAGCCGCTACAGCACATTGTGCTAGGCACGCCACTGAACCGCGTCCCGTATGAGTCCGATCAAGGCTGTTAGGTTGGCCGGGAACGTTCAGAATTTCCACGTTCCCGAAATTGGAAGGCCGTTTAAACTACGGTTGTCACCGAACTTGTCAATATTCCGCCAGTTGCTTCATGGCTTCATACAAATCATTCATTTGCGGCAAAATAATATTTTCCAAGAGCGGCTGGTACGCAACAAACGTATCGCGCGCCGCTACGCGTCTGACGGGAGCATCGAGATGTTCAAATAGCTGATCGGCAATCCGCGCGGCAATCTCCGCTCCGTAGCCCCAGCTCAGCGTATCTTCATACGCCACAATCACCCGGTTCGTCTTCTGCACTGAAGCAGCAATCGTGTCCCAATCGAACGGATTCAAGCTGCGCAAGTCTATGACTTCGACTTTCACTCCGTGCTCACGCTCCAACTTCTGAGCCGCCTGTAATGCGCGAGGAAGTACGGCGCCATAAGTAATAACGGATACGTCCGATCCCGGCAGCACAATCTTGGCTTTCCCAAACGGAATCATGTAATCGGGCCCTGGATATAAAGCTCGTCCATAGGTCTCGCGATAAAGCCTCTTGTGTTCGAGAAACAGAACTGGATCGTCACATCGTATCGCTGTTCGCAACAGCCCGGCCGCGTCTAATGCATTTGAAGGAAAAACTACCCGCAGTCCAGGGATGTGAGTGAACACGCTCTCACCACATTGCGAGTGATAAATTGCGCCGCCCGTAAGATAGCCGCCGATCGCCACTCGAATCACGCACGGAGCTGAAAATCCGTTATTGGAGCGCCACCGAATAATGGGCAGCTCGTTGCGCAACTGCATCATCGCCGGCCAGATGTAGTCGAAGAATTGAATCTCAACCACCGGCTTCAACCCACGCGTGGCCATTCCTGTAGCGCGCCCAACAATATTGGCTTCAGCGAGAGGGGAATTAAAGACTCGGTCGGAACCGAATTCTCCCTGCAGGCCGGACGTCAACTTAAAAACGCCGCCCTTGCCCTTCACCATTTTTTCTCTCAGATATTGATCGCGGCTGCAGTCCGCCACGTCTTCCCCGAACATCACGATGCGTTCGTCACGCCGCATCTCATCTCGCAGAGTGGCGTTGATCAGATCTGCCATCGTCTTGGGCGCGACCTTCTTGCCGTCCGCAGTCACTGCTTCCGGATCCGTCACCACAGCATGTGTATCAAA
>JBEEGK010000305.1:0-23295 GCA_041166845.1 Acidobacteriaceae bacterium | reverse complement strand
ACTCCAGCCGCGCCCTCTCTCATAGCTTGATTCACTAATGCCTTCATTTGATCAAGTTGCTGGGGCGTGGGCTGCTTGTCGTCGTCACCAAGCACCATTCGCCGAACCTGAGTCGCGCCCACGTAGGAAGCAAGATTGATCCCTATGCCTTGCTTTTCCAGCCGCGAGAAATACTGGCGGAAACTTCGCCAGTCAGGAGTGATCCCGTAATGTTCATAGTCAGTATGATCGGCTTTCGCTATCGCATCGTTCAGCGGCGCGGCTGAGCCTCCTTCTCCAGTGATCTCCGTGGTGATTCCTTGATAGATCTTGGACGGCAGCCGAGGATCAACAAGAATGGTCAACTCTGACTGTCCCAGCATGTCAATGAAGCCCGGAGCGACCACTTTACCGGCGGCGGCAATCGTTTGTTTACGAGGAGCAGAGGTTAGATTTCCGATCGTGGCGATTTTGCCTCCGCGAATTCCGATATCGCCCGAGTACCAGGGAGAGCCGGTACCGTCAATGATGTGGCCGTTTGTGATCACGACATCGAAGGGAGTCGCGGAATCGGTTTGTGCGCGAAGTCTTGCTGCGATCGTCAGCGTGCTGAGGAGCACGATCCCAACAGCGAACCGGGTGGAAACATTGCGGACGATAGTGGCCGAATTTCTGCTCATGAGTAGTTCCACTTCCCCTTTGCTTGAGCTTGAGCGGATAACGCGCCGAATTATATTGCAAATCCGTGCCGGACTCCTTCTTTCACCAACGAGACTCCACGATCTGTGTGCTATGTTCTAGTCTTTATTCTGAGCTGTTTTCTGTCCGAACTGACAAAAGGGGCTGCGCCATGCCACGCTACGAATATCGCCCGCTCACACCCACTCAAGATGCCGAAGCCGACTTTCTGCAATGGATCGCACGGCTCGATGAGCAGTTCGCCAACCGAGACCCCGAACATCGCAGCGACGTCGTCCGCGATGCATTGCACGAACTGTATCTGGGAAGACCTTCCGAGCATAAAGGGCGAGCGCTTTCCGAACCAGGTCGAGGTATTCAAATACAGGCGCACTGCTTCGATCCGCGCAACGCAACGCTGGAGCCCGAGTATTACGGAGACGTGGATGCCGCGAAGTACGCAGAACGCAAACCGCTGATCTGGTTTTGGATGATGTTCGATCGCTCTCCCGCCGGTCTGAATCACTGGCTCGGCTTCCGCATACGCGCCATGCTGGCCCGCCACGTCTTCAAACATTGTGGAAACAACGTAAAGATTTTTCACGGCGTCGAAGTTTCATTCGGCTACAACCTCACCGTCGAAGACAACTGTACGATTCACAAATATGTACTCCTGGATGATCGCGGAGAGCTCATCATCCATGCAGGGAGTTCCGTCTCCGACTACGCCAATGTTTACACGCACGCGCACGATTTGAATGACGGCATGATTATCAGCAACCACAAAACGGAAATCGGTCCGAAGGCGCGCATCACTTATCACGCCACGGTTATGAGCGGAGTGAGAGTCGGCGAACATGGCATGGTGGGATCCCTGGGTGTCGCCTCCAAGGACGTCGAAGCGTTCAACGTTGTCGCTGGAATTCCTGCCAAGCCCATCAAGGTGAAGACGACCGCCCCGGAAAAGCTTCGAGCAGAGTTCAATAAATGATCAGGCAGCAGGGTGGCGCAAGCTCCGCGGCAAGGCCTGCGCAAGGCTCGGAAGTTCAACTTCGCATGGTAGTATCGAGTTCAATCTCTGATGACCCTGCAGCAGTTAAACATCTTATTTCAGCTGATCGTGTTTTTGTTCGCGATCAGTGTTCACGAGTCGGCGCACGCCTGGATGGCAAGCCGCTGCGGTGATCCAACAGCACGCATGTTGGGACGAGTTTCGCTCAATCCCCTTCGCCACATTGATCCCTTCGGGACTATTTTGCTGCCGCTGATCGCACTGCTGACTCACATTCCGATGCTGGGATGGGCCAAGCCCACGCCGGTGGATCCGCGCAACTTCAAAAATCCCATGCGCGACGATATTTTGACTACTCTGGCCGGCCCGTTCAGCAATTTCATCCTCGCGTGCGCGGCAGTAGTTTTTCTGGCGGCAATTTCAATAACGTCTCATTTGGGTGCAGCAGTTATTCAGGGGATACTCTTCGGCTATCCGAGACATCTTGACGAACTCGGAAGCCAGACCAGTTCGATTTTATTGCCGCTTAGTTTGCTGGCTTATGACCTGATGTTCATCAACGTTGTGCTTGGGGTTTTTAACCTGATTCCGATTCCGCCACTGGACGGCAGTCATGTACTCCGCCATTTTCTGCCGGAATCCGCGCGCCGCACCTATGACACGATCGGGTGGATTGGATTGTTGATACTGGTTTACTTTGGCGGAGGCCTGCTGGGACGGCTGATCTATCCCGTACTGGGCGTATTCAATTCGGTGCTGTATTCAATTTCAACTTCGAGAGGATGATGGCTTCACGACCGAATCATCGCAAACGCGTGCTTAGCGGCATGCGCTCCACGGGCAAATTGCACCTGGGAAACTTCGTGGGTGCGCTCGACAACTGGGTGCGCATGCAGGACCAATATGAGTGTTTCTTTTTTGTTGCGGACTGGCACGCCCTCACTACCGACTACGCCGACTCGTCGCGCCTGAAAGAAAATTCGCTCGAGGTCTTGCTCGATTGGCTGGCTGCGGGACTCGATCCCGAACGCTGCACCATGTTTATCCAATCACACGTGCCGCAACATGCCGAGCTCCACTTGCTGTTTTCCATGATCACGCCGCTCGGGTGGTTGGAACGTGTTCCGACGTATAAGGAACAGCGCGAGAACATCACAGAGAAAGATTTGGGTACTTACGGCTTTCTGGGATATCCGGTGCTGCAGGCTGCGGATATTTTGATCTACAAGGGGGATTTTGTTCCCGTGGGAGAAGACCAGGTTCCACACGTGGAGTTGACACGGGAAATTGCGCGGCGCTTCAATTTCTACTACCCGAATAAAGGAGCTGCCGGGCAGTCGGTACTTCGCAGAACTCCAGTGTTTCCCGAGCCGCAGCCGCTGCTCACGCACACTCCCAAATTACCGGGAACAGACGGCCGTAAGATGTCGAAATCTTACGGAAACACGATCATGCTTACGGACCCCGAACCCGTTGTGCGGCAAAAGTTGAAGACCATGGTCACAGACCCGGCGCGCGTCCGCCGCACCGATCCTGGTAATCCCGATGTTTGTCCGGTGGGAGATTTGCATAAAATTTTCAGCGACCGCGCTACTCTTGCGAAAGTGGACGACGGCTGCCGCACCGCGGGCATAGGTTGCATTGAGTGCAAAGGCTGGGCTGCGGATTCATTGGTACAAGTCTTAAATCCCATGCAGGAGCGTCGCAGAAAATACGAGACCAATCCTCGTCTGGCTTGGGATATTCTTGAGGCTGGTTCGAACAGGGCGCGCAAAGTCGCTTCATCAACGATGACTGAGGTTCGCGAAGCAATGGGTCTCACGCAAGATTTTCGGGAAGTACGGGAAGCTTCAGAATAGTCTTGTGCATCGCGAGGACTGTCTTGCTTGACAGACTTACCGTAAAGAGTTGGGAAACGCATTGTTGGATAAAGAATTGAATATCGCTTCCGGCGACATTCCTTCCGAGAAGGGACCAACGCCCCGTGCGGAAAAAGGCGCGCCACAGAAAAATTCGAAGAAAGAACAGAGCGATTTCCCATTCGCCGTCAGCGTAGGAGACATTTACGAGGGTCCGCTCGACCTGCTGCTGGATCTTATCCGCAAGCAAGACATTGATATCTACGACATTCCCATCTCAACCATAACCGCGCAATACCTCGGGTATGTCGAGAAACTGCGCGAACTGGATGTGAACATCGCCGCCGAATTCATTTACACGGCTGCGGTGCTGATCCACATCAAGTCGAAGATGCTGTTGCCACGTGATACGGCGGCTGCTTCGGACGCGGACAATGATCCGCGCGCGGAGCTGGTCAACCGGCTGGTCGAGCACGAAAAGTACAAGTCAGCTGCGCAGATGCTGATGCAGAAACAACAAATCGAAGATGCCGTCTGGTCCAATCCTGCCATTAAGGAATTCATGGACACGGAGGGCACCGAGCCCGAGATCGCGGCGGATGTAATTGATCTGGTCAAAACGTTCCAACAGATTCTCGATCGCGTCCGCACTCGTCCGATGCTCCAGGTGGACGAAGAAAGCGTGACCGTCAGCCAGATGATTGAATATCTACGCCGGCGCCTGACCTTGGAAGAGCGCCCTATTCGTCTGAAACAGCTTTTACGTAATATCGATTCGCGGCAAGCCCTGGTTTGCATGTTCCTTGCGCTCCTGGAATTGGTGCGTTTGCAGGCCATTCAATTGCGCCAGAACCAATTATTTGGCGAGATTCTGGTTCGTAAACACAGCGGATTTGAAGCGGTGATGGCGGAACAGTCCGAAGTGAGAGATGATTGGCAGTAACTTCGTTACGAACCTGGCAGTCAGTTATTAACATTTTCGCAGACTAAAGTTCATTCGATGAATTTAAAAGCCAAACTCGAAGCCATCATTTATGCGGCGGAAACACCTATCACGATGGATAACATCGTATCGCTGGTAAAAGCATCGGTGATCAGCAATGGCGCCGACGACGACGCTGAGGTAAAGTCTCATGTCCGATCGGCTCTTGAAGCGCTGGTGGCCGAGTATACCCAGGCGGAGCACGGCATTGAAATCCGTCAGGTTGCCGGCGGATACCGTATGTCCACCAAGCCCGAGCATCACGATTTGGTGCGCGCGTTCGCCAAAAGCTTGACACCTCCGATTCGGCTTTCTCTGCCCGCGCTTGAAACCCTCGCGGTGATTGCCTACAAGCAGCCGGTCACTGTTCCGGAGATCAGCGAGATTCGCGGTGTGGATTCAAGCGGCGTGATCGCTACACTGCTCGATCGCAAACTGATTACGACCGGGGGCCGCAAGGCAGTCATTGGACGTCCCATTCTGTACAAGACCACGAAAGAATTTTTAATGCGCTTCGGACTAAAAAACGTCGCTGAGCTGCCCAGCATGGAAGAATTTGAAAAGCTGGTGGCCGAATCTTTTCAAGGTGATCTGATGCCGGTAAACGGCGGGGTTGCCGACGCGACTGGAGTTCCCGACGATTCTGGCCAAGAGGAATCCGCCGAAGAGTCAGGCGCGTCATCTCCGGAGCTGGATGCTGAGAATAACGCGCAATCCGAAGACGAGAGTATTTCAGATACAGGCGAGCGCGAAAAAGCCTACTGATCCCGAAACCCATCATGCCCGCAGAACGTTTACAGAAAATCATCGCTGCTGCAGGTATTGCCTCTCGGCGCAAAGCCGAGCAGCTAATGAGCGGAGGTCTGGTCTCGCTCAACGGGAAGATTGTCACCGAACTCGGCACGAAAGCCGATCCGGAAAAGGATCACATTCGAGTTAACGGGAAGCTTTTGCACGGCCCTGAGCGGCATGTCTACCTGCTGCTCAACAAACCGAAAGGCTACGTCACTACGCTTCGCGACCCGCAGCGCCGTCCAACTGTCATGGACCTTCTCCACGGGGTTGGCACTCGCGTTTATCCGGTGGGTCGTCTCGATTACGCCAGCGAAGGACTTTTGCTGCTCACCAACGACGGAGATTTCGCCAACTTTCTGATGAAGGCAGCGTCGCATGTTCCCAAAACTTACATGGTGAAAGTGGCTGGTACACCGTCTTCGGAGGGGTTGAATAAATTGCGCGCCGGGCTCTACATCGAAACCGATCGCAAACGCCGAGTGAAGACCGCGCCCGCTCGGGTGAACGCAATCCGCGAGTCCGCGAATCCTTGGTACGAAATTACGCTGGTTGAAGGTAAGAATCGCCAGATCCGCCGCATGTTCGAAGAAATCGGACATCACGTCGAGAAAATAAAGCGTGTTCGCTATGGACCGCTGGAACTCGACGTCCACCCTGGCAAGTTTCGGAAACTTACTGCCGAGGAGGTTGCAAAGCTAAAGTCGGCAGCGCGAAAGCCAGCGGCTGAGCCTAAGCCCCAAAACATTAAACGATAATTTTGTGTATGCTGTAGCGGATTCGAGGAGACCCCAATGCGCCTCAGCCGTCGAACAGCCGTCCGAATGGTGCTTTACTCCTTTTGCTTTAGCTGTCCAATTCTTCAGGCACAATCGTCTCCGAGCACTGCCGCGCTATCTCCGGAAGTGCTGAACTACGTGCGAGTCAATACTCCAAAAGTCTTCCTTAAGCATGTGCGTGTGATTGACGGCACGGGTCGTCCGCCGATTGAAGACCAGAATGTCGTGATCGAAAAAGGCAAGATCACAGCGATTCAGCCGGGCTCGGACACTCCGGCAGCGGACGGAATCACGTCACTCGATCTGCGCGGCTACACCGTGATTCCTGGCATCGTTGGCATGCATAACCACTTGTACTATGTGGGCAGGCCGAATCTGGACTCCTCCTGGAAGTATGAAATGCCAGTCGCCGTTCCGCAAATGTCTTTTTCAGCGCCCCGCCTTTATCTGGCTGGTGGCGTCACAACGATGCGGACGACCGGAAGCGTCGAAACCTATACCGATCTAAATCTGAAACGCGACATTGATGGAGGCAAACTACCGGGGCCACATCTTGATGTCACCGGGCCTTACCTGGAAGGAGCCCACAGCTATTTCATCCAGATGCACGAGTTGAAAGATGCGGACGAAGCGCGGCAGATGGTGGACTACTGGGCTGACCGTGGGGTTACTTCTTTCAAAGCGTATATGAATATCACGCGTACGGAGTTAAAAGCAGCAATTGATGCTGCACACAAAAGAGGCCTCAAAGTCACGGGACATCTCTGCTCAGTTACATACAAAGAAGCCGCCCAACTGGGCATTGACGATCTTGAACACGGATTTCTTGTAAACACACAGCTGGATCCTGACAAAAAGCCCGACGAATGCAGCTCGAGCGCGGGAGATTACACGCTGGAACACATGGTTCCGAACGGCCCGGAAGCTAAAGAGTTAGTCAATTTGCTGGTGGAACATCACGTGGCGATCACTTCTACCCTGCCAGTATTTGAGGGCGATGTACCCGGACGTCCTCCGCTGCGGCAGGCACTTTTGAACGCAATGACTACGGAAGCACGCGAGGCTTATCTCTACATGCGGAAGCGTCCTGCGGACAAACCGTCGAAGCGTGATGGAGCAATGCTGCTCAGGCGTGACATGGATTTGGAACGCGAGTTTGCCGCCGCCGGCGGATTGCTGCTGGCTGGCCCCGATCCCACAGGAAATGGCGGCGTCGTCCCGGGATACAGCGATCAGCGCGAGATTGAATTGCTGGTTGAAGCAGGGTTTTCGCCCGTCGAAGCGATCAAGATTGCAACCATGAATGGCGCAACTTATCTGGGACGTCAAGACCACATAGGATCAATCGCCGTTGGGAAGAATGCAGACATCGTAGTCATAAAAGGCGATCCGTCCGCGCGGATTGCGGATGTAGAAAACGTCGAGATCGTTTTCAAAGATGGCGTTGGCTACGACTCGCAAAAACTTGCGGACTCGGTGAAGGGACGTTACGGCCAGTACTGACCGCTGACGTGTAATTCTTAGCGCAGCGCAGAACCTGTGTATCTTCAACTGCCTTGAGGACAATAGAAGAAGGATGGCACGGCCCTACAGAGGGCTCACCATCGGCAACCGCGCCGCTCCGTACAATCCCGCATCACTCCCCAGAAGGGCCCGTGTGATGATGGTTCTGGTCGAGCCCTCGGGGCCGACTTGTCCCGACGCTCCACCCGCATCCACGGATGAAAAATCCGGAGCTGTGGCGGCATACACCATCGAACGCTGACGAAGCTCTTCGAAGATTATCGGTGAAAACGCATCCCATGCGCTGGAAACGCCTCCGCCGATAACGTACATGGGAAGATTCAGGGAGTTGACGAGATCGGCGAGCGCGATGCCCAGGGCGCGTCCCACTTGCCGGAAGATTTTCTTCGCTTCATCGTCGCCTTGAATGGCAAGGTTGTAAACCGCCTTCGCGCTGAACTCGGCGTCAGGGTCTTCAGCGCGCGATAGTTCGGATAACGCTCCGCTCGCAATTGCCTCTTTCGCCATCCGCACAACGGCGCTGGCAGAGGCATACTGCTCGAGGCATCCGCGGTTACCGCAACCACAGCGAACTCCCTCCGGCTCAATCGTGATGTGTCCGAATTCGCCGGCCATGCCTGTCATCCCGTGCCAGACGCGCCCTCCGAGGATCAGCCCGCCGCCTACGCCAGTTCCTAAAGTCAAAATGGCGAGGTCTTCGACATCTCTTCCAGCACCCAGCCACTTTTCTCCCAGGGCCGCCACGTTGGCATCGTTTTCCAGAATCACCCGTGTGCCCAGACGCTTCTCGATTTCGGCGCGCACCGGCGATTCAGTCCATCCCGGCAAATTCGGAGACTCGCGCACCATTCCCGTCTTCATGTCAATGATTCCGGGGACGCCGATTCCAATGCCCTGAAGGGCGCCGGCGTTGTTGTATCTGGCGGAGAGTTGCCGGATGGCGTCGCACATATCGGTGATGACACGCTCGCGTCCCAGAGCAACCTGGGTGCCGAGCGTGATTTTTTCCAAGAGCCTGCCCTGCTCGTCAACGGCAGCGATGCGAAGGTTCGTGCCGCCAAGATCTACACCAATGGAATAGTTAGGCATAAGACTGTTCAGAGTACCACCGACGATCTTGCCGCGCTTGCGGTCAAATAGATGCTGGAAACTCTATGCACGGACACCGCAGGCCTCTTGGAAAACCTATTTCTGGCAGTGAGGACAATAGTGGCTGCTGCGTCCGGTAATGACGATTCGTTTTATCGGCGTCTTGCAGGTAAGGCAGGGCTTTCCTTCGCGTCCGTAAACCCGGTGTTGGAGCTGGAAAAAACCTTCCGCGCCATCCGCTCCCACGTAGTCTGAAATTGACGAGCCCTTATGCTTGATGGCTCTCTTCAGCACAGCTCGCAACGCTAGATAAAGCTTACGCAGCTCTTCGCGAGTAAGCGATGAAGCGCGCCGCCGCGGACGAATTCCCGCGCGAAACAAAGATTCATCGGCGTAGATGTTTCCCACTCCGCTTAACAACTTCTGGTTCAGCAAGGCACTCTTGATGAAAGAGTTCGTCCCGCGAAACAGCTTCACGAATTGTTCGAGTTCAACTTCCAAAGGCTCAGAGCCGCTGGCCGCGAATTCGTGCGCAACACTCAAACGCCCGAAGCGGCGAGGGTCCACGAAGCGAAGCTCACGCCCAGATTTCAGGCGCGCGATGGCATGCGTATGCTTCAGTAATTCATCTTCAGGAGCGCAGACCAGCATGCGCCCAGTCATACCAAGGTGGACGATCCATTGCGCCTGTGATTGAGCTTCGATTAACTTGGAATCAACCTTTGCCGTTGATCCCACCGCCCCGTTTGGCTCCAGATCAATGACAATGTGCTTCCCCACCCGCCTGACGTTTACGATCCTCTGAGATTCCAGCGTCTTTACGATTTCTTCAGCAGGAGACTTCAGCGGCTCAGGTTTGTCTCCCAGCCAAACCGACTCGATCACGTCGCCGGTGACGCGACTCGCTAGTCCTCGGGCGACGGTTTCTACCTCAGGAAGTTCGGGCACTTTTACTCCGTCCTTCTATTGTGAGGCACGGCGCTCAGCAGATCAATCTCGTGGATATTGCTCATTTGTAACGTTGCGGGGTATCATTTCCAGTACCCACTGTTCTACCTTTTATCCCCGTATTCAGTAGTTGCTACAATTCTCCCGGGAGCAACAAGTGTGCGATTTTCTTGCAGCGGAGTGGCGCACTAAGTCTTTTAACGGAGTCAGCATTTGAAGAAGGGCAAGACCGCGGTCATTGTTGGCGCCCAGTGGGGCGACGAGGGTAAGGGCAAGATCGTTGATGTCCTTTCCGAGAATTTCTCGGTGGTGGCCCGCTACGCGGGGGGGCATAACGCCGGACACACCGTCATCATCAATGGAAAGAAATTCATTCTGCAACTGGTGCCTTGTGGTGTGCTGCGCGCCGGATGCCGGAGTGTAATTGGCAACGGCGTAGTGCTCGATCCGCTGGCCTTCCTTAAGGAAGTCAGCGCCCTCCGCGAATCTGGAATTCAAACCGACGGCGCTCTTTTCGTAAGCAATCGCGCGCACGTGATTCTTCCCTATCACCGGATGATTGAACTGGCATCAGAGAATGCTCCTGGACGCGTGAAGATTGGTACGACGTCACGAGGGATCGGGCCCGCCTACGAAGACAAAATGGGACGCCGTGGTCTTCGCGTCGCCGACCTGCTCGACCTCAAATTGCTGAAAACCCACATTGAGAACGCATGCCGCGAAAAGAACATGATCGCGCACGCACTCTTCAATTCTGAGCCGCTCGATCCTGACAAGATGTATCAGGAATATGCCGACGCATCCGCGAAAATTGCCCCTTTTGTATGTGACACTGCCGCGCTGCTGAATCGCGCGATTGACGATGGCGAATCAATCATGTTCGAAGGCGCTCAGGGGACCATGCTCGACATTGATCATGGAACGTATCCGTTCGTCACCTCATCAAGCGCGACTTCAGGCGGTGCCGCCATTGGCACAGGGGTAGCTCCCAACGCAATCAACGCTGTCATTGGAGTTACAAAAGCCTACTGCACACGGGTCGGCGGCGGCCCATTTCCGTCGGAGTTGCTCAATGCTACCGGCGATCACTTGCGTGCGCGTGGCAATGAATATGGCGCGGTTACGGGGCGTCCGCGGCGCTGTGGTTGGCTCGATCTGCCGCTACTGCGCTACTCCGCGATGATCAACGGCATAAGCTGGCTGGTCGTGACCAAGCTCGACGTACTGGATGATCTCGCCGAGATTCCTGTTTGTGTCGGATACAAAATTGACGGCAAGACTACAGCGGAAATTCCAGCGCACGCCAGCGGATATGATCGCATCGAATGCGTGTACAAAACCATGCCGGGCTGGCGTACCGCGACTGAAGGAATCACTGAAATGGCGAAGCTACCGAGAGCCACACGCGATTATTTGGCTTTCGTGGAAAAAGAAACCGGGGCTAGGGTGGGTGTAGTTTCAAACGGACCGGGACGCGAACAGACCATGTTTACGGACGAATTCTCGGCTGCCTTAGCAGAGCTAACGCGCAAGTAAAATGAACAAACTTAAGATTCCAGAAGCCAGAGAACGGAGCGAGAGATGCTTGTTTTAGCAGTAACCTGGATGGCAAAAGTTGGCCGCGAAGCTGAAGTTGCCGATCTATTCTCCAAGTTGACCGAGGAATCTCGCAAAGAACCCGGTTGCCTAATGTTCCAGGTGCATAAGCACAAGACAGAAGCTCGCCGCTTCTTTATTTATGAGCAATACAAAGATGATGCGGCTCTGGAATCTCACCGTGCTTCCCCGCATTTTTTGCAGTATCCAAAAAAAGAATTGCCCCGGATTGCGGAGCGGGTGGAAGGCCATCTGTACGAGCCATTAGGTTAAGGAGCGTATCACAGGGACAGGAAGGCCTTACTTCCCTTTGTCTACAATCAGGACTCCGCCCGAAGCGTAGCTCTCCTTCGAAACTTCATGAAAAGCTACCACGATGGCTTCGCGGTGGGCCCCCGTTTCTTCGACCATTGCATCGGTGATCCGCTGTGCCAACTTGCGTTTCTGATCGGCAGTACGGCCGGTCAACATGGTGACTTGGACTAACGGCATGACAACTCCTCGCTGTACTTCTGAACCGGTGATTATTGAGCCAGCTCGTAGCCCGCAAAGAAATAGCTGAGCTCGAAGCGCGCAGTATCGTCGGCATCTGAGCCATGAATGGCGTTGTGTTCGATGCTGGTCGCCCACTTCTTACGGATAGTCCCCTCTTCAGCGTTCGCAGGATTCGTCGCTCCCATTAATTTCCGAAGATCGGCGATGGCATTTTCTTTTTCCAGCGCCAGCACCACAATCGGTCCGCTCGACATGAACTCGGTGAGCGACCTAAAAAATGGACGCGCGGCGTGTACCGCATAAAATTGCTCGGCCTGGTGCTGAGAAATTTCCAGCATCTTCATAGCCAGAATATGAAAGCCATTTTTTTCAAATTGCTCGATGATGTCTCCGATGGCGTTACGGCGAACCGCGTCGGGTTTGATGATCGTAAAAGTGCGTTGCAAAGTCTTCATAGTTAGTAGTTCGTCCTTAATTGTTCGAATTGAAGTGTTTCTAGGCTTTAGCGGCCACGCCCATCGCGGCGATTGCAGTCTCTCCTATGGTGGCGGGAGACTTAGCAACACGGATGCCCGCTGCTTCCAATGCCTTAATTTTTTCCTCGGCTGTACCCTTTCCACCCGAAATAATCGCTCCCGCATGGCCCATCCTGCGGCCTGGAGGCGCGGTCTGACCTGCGATGAATCCAACTACCGGCTTCTTCATGCGCGTTCGGACATATTCGGCGGCCGTCTCTTCGGCGTTGCCGCCGATTTCGCCAATCATGATCACAGCTTCGGTCTGGGGGTCTTTGTTAAATAATTCCAAGGCGTCAACGAAACTCGTTCCAATCAGTGGATCGCCACCGATCCCAATCGCGGTGGACTGTCCAACGCCGCGCGTCGTGAGTTGGTACACAGCCTCGTAAGTCAAAGTTCCGGAGCGCGAAACGATTCCCACGTTGCCCTCTAGATGGATTCTCCCGGGCATGATTCCGATCTTACATTTGCCGGGAGAAATAATTCCCGGACAATTGGGTCCGATCAGACGCGAGCGGCGGTCCTGCAAATATTCCCACGCCCGCACCATGTCAAGAGTTGGAATCCCTTCGGTGATGCAGACAATGAGTTCGATTTCGGCGTCGGCCGCTTCCATGATTGCGTCGGCCGCAAATGGAGGAGGCACAAAGATCATCGTGGCATCGGCGCCAGTCTTATCCACTGCTTCCTGCACGGTATTGAAAACCGGCCAGCCTTCGTGAGTGGTGCCACCCTTGCCCGGAGTCACGCCGCCAACGATCTTCGTTCCGTATTCCGCGCAGCCTTTGGCGTGGAAAGTACCTTCGCGCCCCGTCAAACCCTGCACGATCACCCGTGTGTTTTTATCTACCAGAATGCTCATAATGATTTCGCTTTTTCTTGGTTCTCGACTACCGCTTCTATCTGGCCGCTGCCACAACTTTTTCCGCAGCGTCTTTCATGGTCTCAGCGACGATAAAATTAAATCCCGAATCCTTTAGGATTTGACGGCCCTCTTCCACATTTGTGCCCTCGAGGCGCAGCACAATTGGAAGTTGGAATTTAGTTTTGTTCGCAGCTTCAACAACTCCCTTTGCCAATGTATCGACACGAAGGATGCCGCCAAAAATATTTATCAGGACGGCCTTCACATTCTTATCGCTAAGCAGAATTTCAAATGCGTGCGTCACCTGCTCGGCATTTGCGCCACCGCCAACGTCCAGAAAATTCGCTGGCATGCCGCCAGCGTATTTAATGATGTCCATGGTCGCCATCGCTAGGCCCGCGCCGTTCACCATGCAGCCAACATTGCCATCGAGCTTGATGTAATTCAGGCTGTATTTCGAGGCTTCTACTTCGAGAGGATCTTCCTCCGTGACGTCGCGCAAGTCACGCAGATCGGCGTGGCGGAACATGGCATTATCATCAAACGTGATCTTGGCATCGAGCGCGAAAAGGCGACCATCCGTGCAAGTAATGAACGGATTAATTTCCATCAGCGAAGCGTCGTTCTCTTCGAATGCCTTGTATAGGCCGCTCATCAACTGGACAGCTTGATTTATTTGCGACGGCTTCAATCCCAAGGCGAACGCGAGCTTGCGTGCCTGAAAAGCTTCAAGTCCGATGCTCGGATCTATATATTCTTTAAGGATTGCGTCCGGATTCTCCGCTGCAACCTGTTCGATCTCCATGCCACCCGCGGCTGACGCCATAAACACCGGCTTGGCTTCGGCGCGATCAATCACAATCCCCAGATAAAGTTCTTTCTCAATCGGCAGGGTCTCTTCGACTAGCAGACGGCGCACCTCGCGCCCCTCAGGACCGGTCTGGTGCGTGATCAAAGTCATGCCCAGCATCTTCGATGCAATTTCGGACGCCTCTGCAACCGACTTGGCAATCTTGACGCCGCCGCCCTTGCCACGTCCGCCGGCATGAATCTGCGCCTTCACCACTACGCCAGTTGCCCCAGCGTCAAAAAGACTCTTTGCGGCTCTCTCTGCTTCTTCGCTGCTTTCCACCATCTCGCCACGAGGCACCGCCACACCATACTTCTTCAGAATGCCTTTGGCCTGATACTCATGAATTTTCATAATGATTCCTGAATCAACTTCAACTGGCAGGACATTGCTTGCGGCTGAGGACAGCGGGCAGCAAACTCTTAAGTTTATAGAATGGCGGCAAATCGGTAAAGCAACGGCAATTCGCTCGGCGGCCTTTTGCATGCCTTACAATCTTCTTTCTCGAAGCACTACACCGCGACCAAAATGATAACTGACGCTCTCCATCGCATCGCTACTCATCGCGAATCGCTTAAGCGCGATGAGGCCCGCCTTGTGATGGCAGAAGTTCTCGCTGGCAAATGCACGGACGCGCAGATTGGAGCTCTGCTCGTCGCTCTGTATATGAAGGGCGAGACGGTCGAGGAGATAGTCGGCTTTGCGGAAGCCATCCGCGCCGCCGCCGCTCCATTGAGCGTTCGTGAATCCACGCTGGACGTTAGCGGCACCGAGCGCGATGCTCTGGTGGACACCTGCGGCACTGGCGGCGACGCCAGCGGCACTTTCAATATTTCAACTGCGACTGCGTTTGTGGTGGCGGGCGCCGGGGTCCGTGTTGCCAAACATGGCAATCGGAGCATCACGTCGAAATGCGGTTCAGCAGACGTGATGGAAGCACTAGGCGTCAAGATAGATCTGCCTTTGGATAGCGTTTCCGCTTGTCTGGACAAAGTAGGGATCGCGTTTCTGTTTGCGCCCGCGATGCACTCTGCCATGAAGTACGTGCAGCCCGCGCGCCGCGAGCTCAAGTTGCGGACGATATTCAATCTGCTGGGTCCGCTGACCAATCCGGCGCATGCATCAGCGCAAGTCGTCGGAGTTTATTCCATGGCGCTAGTGGAAAAATTGGCGGAAGCGTTGAGCATGCTGGGGCTGCGACGCGCGATGGTCGTCCACGGGATGGATGGGTTGGATGAAATCACAATTACCGCGCCGACCCGCGTTGCGGAATTGCGGGAGGGACGTGTGCGAAGCTATGAAGTGACTCCCGAGGAATTTAGCATGAAGCGGGCGCCGATCGAGGAGCTTTCCGGCGGCGATGCCACCGCGAATGCGGCGATTATCCGCGATGTACTCGCGGGAGAGAACTCTGCCAAGCGAGACGTTGTGCTTTTGAATGCGGCGGCGGCGCTGGTCGCGGGCGGCAAGGCAGATCGTCTCGCCGACGCGCTACCACTCGCGGCACTAGCTATTGATTCCGGCGCTGCCGCGAGCAAATTGGAGGTTCTGGTGAAATTCACTAACGAAAAATCGCAGCGTGCGCACGAGTCGGAAAATTAATAGTGTTCTTCGACTCCGGGCCGTCCTCCAGCAAAGACCACGCTCGCTCAGAATGACAATCCGGGGAATTGCGAACTATTTGAAGTTACGGCTGAACTGGAGTTACGAGCGATTTGTGAATGGGGCCGACCTCGATCTCGACCTGGGAATTCCGGCGAAATACTACGTCCCGGCCATGTGCGATGAAGCGCGTATAGACCGTCCGACCCGTTGCCGCTATGCCGATCGCTCCTCCTACCCATTTTGACCCTGTGGAAATTGCGATCAGGCGGGTGATCAAGCCGAAGCCATTGCTTGAGGTCGCGACATGTCCCACGCCACCCTCCTCGTCCAAAAGTGCGGAGGTTGCCAACATTCCCAGCGCAAGGGGGGCCATGATGCCTTTATTGGAGTCAGGCTCGACGCCGCCCTCTGCATCCAATTTCAAACTGCCATTCTTGGAACCGTCCACGCCGGCGGGAACTCCCGCGACCTGCTGCTGGGTGCCTTGGGGAAAATCAACCTGATTGAAGGTGAAACGAAGGGCGCCATTGCGTCCCCAATTTTTGGCGGGATGCGAACGCAGAACTCGTCCGCGCAGCAATGAACCCTGTGGAATCTCAATCTGACCCTGCGGACCGAGAAGGGGAGCCGTTACCACGGCCACGACCGCGTCATCCTGCTTTGCGGTCTTTGAACTTAAATCATCTTGCAGGCGAGCACGCAAAGTTGCGGATTCGCGTAGCTTGTCATTTTCTTCGTTCGCCGGACTCGCGTCGGCCATGGTTGCCTTCGCAGATGACGCTTGCATGGGACGCAGCAGAATTACATCGTATTGCGATCCCGCGTTGATGCGTTCCGGGTGCCATGGCAACTGTGTATAGACGTACTGCTTAATGCGGTCGATTTTGCCTGGCGCCGTGACCGTGCTGATGGCTTGCTTTTTCTGATCGTTGAACGTTGCTTTCAGGCGGCCCACTAGGGAAAGCCGCTTGGCCGATGCACTTCGAAAGTGGACTATTTCGCTGCTCTGCTCGGCCAGAGAAACTGAGATCGGCACTTCTGAGCCGTCAGGGAAATGCAAGGTGTCAAATTTAATTGCGGCCTCGTGCAGGGGAGTAAAGTCTCCGTGAGACATCGCCGAGATGCGCTTGTTTCGCGCCGCTGGTGTCACGCGTGCAACTCTGCCACTCACTACGCTTCCTGCGGGAATTGAGATCTTGTTGGAGCTATAAAGTGCTTCCACGGTACGGGCAATGACCGGCGAGCCTAACTTTAGTTTGACAGGGCCGATCAATTCCAGTCGTAGTGTCGTGCTCGCGGCATCTGGGGCCGGAACTTCCTGAGCGTATGCGGACGAACCGGTGACGGCTGCCGGGATTAGCGCACACAAGAACAGACGCGAAAGAACGGGAGAAGAACAACGCATGGGTTGGATGCTCTCTGAGCATTTTAACAGCGGCTAAGTTAAGGCTGAACAGACGACGTCAGTTTTTCGATTTGCGCAAGATGAGCAGCGCTGTGAGTATCGAGTTTCGCCACCATACTTGCGACCGTCACGTGTCCGTTGATCTCAGGATGAAATGCAGACTTTTCCAAGTCGCCCGGTTTTAAGTTGCGCAGCAGACGCGTGTTCGCGTGCCGATTCAATCCATAAAGGGCGATCATTTCAGGCAGGGGAGTGCTCATGTAGCCAAGATTATTTGCCCAGTCATCCTGATTGATCGGAGCGATCACCGGTTTTTTGTCTGCCAGCATCTGCCGCAGGCGGTAGGCGAATACGATCTCGGTGTCTGCCAGATGTGCGACGACTTCGAGAATGCACCATTTCTCCGGCGCGGGTTTCCAGCGCAATTTTTGGTCCGGAAGGCCAGCTACAGCAAGAGCAATTTTCTTGGGACTCTGTTCCGCAGAATCGAGATGTGCTTTCAATTCAGCTTCGGTCATTGCAACCTACCCTTTGTTACGCGAATTCTCTCATTGAAGCGAAGCCTGCATTTTATAAACATTGTTGCTGACGTCGCTCTCGGGCACGCTACCGTCGTTGACGACAATTTCGGGCGCTTCCGATTGCGCATCAATCCGAATTGATGCCTTGGATTTCGCTCGCACTTCGAGGCGCTTAGTTATGTCGCCGCCCTCGAGATGGAGGGTAACCGGAACTTCCGCACCGGAGTCCCCGATATTTTCTACGGTGACAGTAATGATGGATCCGTTGCCTACGAGTCTGCGTACATAAGCGGACGCGATACGAAAATCCGGAAGCCCGCGATCGCGATACACCCAGTCATCGAAGAACCATTCGAGGTCTCGCTTCGACTGGGCTTCGATCAAATGCTGCATGTAGGCAGGCGCTGTGTCCTGCTCCGGGCGGTACGCTGCCAGGGCCTTCTTTAGATTTTCGTCCCCAAGCATGTCGCGCAACATCCACCAGACGTACATTGCCTTGCTGCGATACAACTCTTCATCGCCGGTATTGATGAGTGCTTGATTCGAAGCCGCAGTCGGCGCATGCTCTGACGTGATAGCTTTTTCCGTTTCTGCCAATGTAGCTCGATGCGATCCCATGAAGTCGAGAGCAGCCTTGCGACCATCCTTGGCCTCGCGGTCCAGCGCCTGCGCAAAATGGGCTAACCCTTCGTAAATCCAGGGTCGAGTTGAGGGATATGCCGCATGCGTTAGTTGATGGACAGCAGTCAGTTCGTACAACATGGAGTTAGTTGTGGCCAGCGGAGTAAATAATGTTCCGCCGCTCTCGAAAGGAGAAGCCTGTGGGTCTTCGATGTCCACTGTCTGCGCAGTCCCTTTTGCTGAGCCAAACCATTCGTTAACTAAGGGAGCGGCCACTTCGGCAGCGAGCGCGTAGTTTTCCGCTGCGGGTTTATGACCGGGAAGATAAGAGGTATTCAGAGCAGAGCGATTCAGAACCTCGTAATCCCCAAGCGTGAATGTGGGTACTGTGAACCCGAGTGGATGGAAAACAAAACCGGTACAAGCGATATACGGCCCTCCTCCGACCGCTCCCCCGCTTCCTGGCCTCACGCCCTCTAGTGAGAAGTCATCGTTCATAAAAGGCTTTGACAAATTTGGCCTGTTGCCCACTGTGCAGAGATTGACCCGGAAGTCTGCTGGCTGCTCTCGTTGTTTCCATCGCGCAATAATGTCAAATGCTTTGTTTCCGTCCGACAAATTCGCTGCCTCAATTGCCACCGGGTACCACGCCACATTTCCGATTCCGCGCACTGCTGTCGACGATTTTCCGATGTGGTCCCAATCACTGTGTTTCGCAGTTTCCTCAGGGACTCCGATACGCGTGAGGCGGGTGAAGTCGAGTGGGATTGTCCCTTCATAACCGATTTCAAGCTCGACCGATTGACCATGCGCAGCTTCTTTAGGCAGAGTCACGATTGCCTCCGAAAGGGCGCCGGTGTGATCAATGTCTGAAGTGAAAGGTTGCGAGACGAATTGCACTGGTTGGCCCGCTAGTTGGATGGACCTCCAGTCTAAAGTTGATGAAATCTGTAAAGAGACATTTTTCTGGGAAAATTCGGAATCGTTGCGCAGCGTAATTTTCCCGCGGACGGCAAGCCGCTGTTGCTCAGGTTCGACTCTCACTTCCAGATCATATTTTGTGAACGTAAAAGCTTCACGATCGAGCGCAGCACAGGTGAGCGTGCTAATGTAGGAGAAGCAGAATATCCAGAAGACCTTCATTTCGCGGCCGGAATAAGCAAATTCATTTGGCAACCGCCAGCGCGATTTTCTGCCGCCGCTGCCGCACAATTTCGTAGAGCATCACGCCCGCCGCCACGGACACGTTCAGCGACGACACCTTGCCTAGCATGGGAATCGAAACCAGAAAATCGCACTTGCGCGCCACCAGATCATGCAATCCCTTGCCTTCCCCACCGAGCACGATGGCACAATCCATGTTGTAGTCGAGCGAATCGTAGGTCTTGTCACCGCGCTCATCCAATCCAACCATCCAAATATTTTGCGCCTTTAGCTCTTCCACCGTACGCGCGATGTTGGTGACTTTCGCAACCGGCAGATGCTCACTCGCTCCGGCGGAAGCCTTGGTCACCGTGGCCGTGATTCCCGCCGCCCTTCTCTCTGGAACAACAACACCGTCGGCGCCAGCAGCATCAGCGCTGCGAAGAATCGCACCTAAATTGTGGGGATCTTCGACTCCATCCAACACAACAATCATGGAATACTGTCCGCGCTTGGCAGCAACAATATCTTCAAGGTCGTTGTAGGCCTTGGCCGACGTGACCGCGACTACGCCTTGATGGGCGTTGTTGCCGGACATTTGTTCGAGTTCCGCGCGCGAGACAAATCGCACTGCCACGCCTTGCTTGCGGCATTCGTCCACCACGCGCTTCAGTCGAATGTCGTTGCGCTCTTTTGCGACGCCTACCCAGGAAAAGGTTCGTCCACGTGCCTTTAACGCCTCGGCCACGGCATTGATGCCATAGATGTAATTCATGTCAATTCAATTTTACTGCCTGGGGCTTCCTGAGGGGAGGTTCGACCTCTGCCGGCAATCAAGCTGCTAGACTTTAAGAGTGAAAGAGAAAGTGGAAGAAGTTTACATACTTTCGGCAGTGCGCACTCCAATCGGCAAATTTGGAGGCTCACTTGCATCAATGACCGCCGCCGACATGGGCGTAGCGGCAGCAAAAGCAGCCATGGAACGCGCAAAGGTAGCCCCCTTTCAGATCGGGGAAACAATTTTTGGTAATGCGCGACAGGCGGGCGGCGGGCCCAATCCAGCACGACAGATTTCGATTCGCAGCGGCGTTCCGCACGAGGTCACCGCCTACACCGTGAACCAGGCGTGCGCTTCGGGGATGAAGTCCATCGCGCTCGCTTATGGAGAAATCGCGACCGGCAACCATGATTGCATGCTGTCCGGAGGCACCGAGTCAATGTCCCGCTTGCCTTATTATCTCGAAGGCGCGCGCTGGGGTTACCGGCTGGGGAATCAAGAATTGGTGGACGGAATGTACCGTGACGGATTTTTCTGTCCGATGGCAAAGATGGTTATGGGGGAGACCGCCGAAGTTCTTGCGGAGCAGTACAAGATTACGCGGGAAGAGGAAGACGAATTTGCGCTCTGCTCGCAGACCCGCGCTGCTCGCGCTATCAGTGCTCAACGATTTCAGGATGAGACAGTTCCGATCACGCTGGAAAGCAAAAAAGGTCCTCGTATCTTTGCGGAAGACGAGCATCCCTTTGCAGATGCTACCAGTGAAAAGTTAGCCAAGCTGGCGCCGGTCTTTTCGAAGAGCGGAACAGTCACTGCTGGTAACTCTTCCGGGATAACCGATGGCGCCGCTGCTGTCGTCCTCGCCGGTGAGAAGTTTGTAAGCAAGAATGGCCTGAAGCCGCTGGCACGAATTCGCGCGGTGACCTCGGCGGGAGTTGACCCTCGAACGATGGGCATCGGCCCGGTAGCAGCGCTGCGCAAGATGGAAGAAAAATACGCACTTCCGCTGTCGGACTTCGACCTGATCGAGTTGAACGAGGCTTTCGCAGCGCAGGTTCTGGCGTGCGATCGCGAATTGCACTTTGACCACGAAAAACTGAACGTAAACGGAGGCGCGATCGCGCTGGGACATCCCATCGGATGCACCGGAACTCGTATCACCGTCACCCTGATTCACGAAATGCTAAAACGAAAAACGAAACTCGGTGTTGCGACCTTGTGCGTCAGCGGCGGCATGGGAATGGCGCTAGCGCTGGAAAACGTCAGCTAGGGACATTATACTTTTTTCGAGATTGAACCTGTACCGGAGTCTCAATGCCTTTATCAGCCATCATCGTTGACGACGAGCAACTCGCACGCGATGAACTGGCATTTCTATTAAAGCAAGTTGACGACGTGGTCGTGGTCGCTCAAGGGAAGAACGGTGTAGAAGCAGTCAACCTTATTCGAGAGCACAATCCCGATCTCGTCTTTCTGGATGTGCAGATGCCAGGCCTTGACGGGTTCGGCGTAATCAAGAAGCTTCTCGACAAGAAACTTCCACTGCCGAAAATTATTTTCTCAACGGCATTCGATCAGTATGCGGTAAAGGCATTTGAAGTCAACGCCGCCGATTACCTGCTGAAGCCTTTTGACAAAAAGCGCGTCGCACAGTCAGTGCAGCGGGCACGCGAAAAGCTGGAGGCACCGAACTCCTCCGCTGACAAACTGGAGTCGCTAGTGCGCATGCTGGAGGCGCAGAAGCCGCAGACGTCCAAGCTGCTGCTGAAAGCTGCCGGACGCCTTTTCCTGGTCAATCAGAAAGACATCTGCTTCGCGTCCATCGAAGATGGTGTGATTACGGTTGTGAGCTGCGGCCCTACAGGTATGGAAGGTCAGTCGAACTGCCGTACGCTTGAGGAATTACTAGCCAGTCTGGATCCCAATTTTTTCTGGCGCGCGCACCGGTCTTATCTTGTGAACATCAATCGGATCAAGGAAGTCGTTCCTTGGTTTAAGAGCTCTTACCAGCTCCGCATGGATGATAAGAAACAGACCGAAATTCCCGTGAGCCGGGCCCAAACCAAGCGTCTACGGGAATTGTTCGGTCTGTAGCCAGTTTTCTTAGAGTTTCCCCTACGCTGCTTTCGCTATGCGCGCCGACTCAATTCCGTCCAGCGCATGCCACAAAGCTTTGCTGGCGTTCTCGGCAGCGTCTAAGGCCTTCTCGCGAGCCGCCTGATTCGCCTCCACGCATTCGCCCAATTGCTGGCGCCAAACCTGCGAGTGAAAAACATCGGCTGTTGTGTGAAGTGAGAAGTATCCGCAGGTTTTCTCGTCGGCTCCGTACATTTCGCGCAATCCGCGAGCTTTTTCCTTGGCGACGCGCGGCACTTGCGATTCATAGGCATAGAAAGCTGCCAGGGCTTCTTCCTCAGTACCTTCACTGGCAATCCCGTGGAACGATTTCACCAGGTCTGCGATTTCAGGAATAGGGTGGTGACC
This sequence comes from Acidobacteriaceae bacterium, assembly GCA_041166845.1. Taxonomy (GTDB): domain Bacteria; phylum Acidobacteriota; class Terriglobia; order Terriglobales; family Acidobacteriaceae; genus JALYIM01. The sequence continues at coordinate 772 of JBEEGK010000305.1, read as the reverse complement.
CTGAATGTTGCGGTCACTTCCCATGCCCTCGACAAAGTCCAGCCAGAGTTCTGAGTGCGGAATTGCTTCCGCGTCGGAATTTCTCATGCCTTTTTCATCCGCCATATTTGCCAGGACCGCTCGACGCAGTGCCCCGTCTTCCAAACGAATCCCGAATTGCGCAAGGTACGTGGGAAATGCTTCAACATGGTGATAATAATTTCGCGCGTATTCGCGTAGATCATCGCGCGTTAGTTCGCCCGCCGCCCACGCCTTGTAAAAGGGGTGGCAGAGCAGATCATATTTTGCGATTCGCGCGTCCAGTTCCGAGAAAAATTCCGCTGTCATAGATAGTCCTCTCATTCTCTTTGGTGAGGAAATCAATATACGAGGCGGGCGTGGTTTGTGGCAACCCGCCTTGGGGATTTCCATTGTCATGCTGATGCTACGGGAATTTCTTTCTTTGGGCGTGAAGTCAATCCAAGTTGGGAAAGGACGCCACTATTCGCGTGTAATGCCTTCGAACGAGTGAAAGTCCATGAGAAGCTGTCCTCATGAATTGCCGGATCGCGGTCAGGACGCGATGTATCGGGATCATTCTTGCCTCCTGCGCATTTGCGACGGGACAAGACACCTGCTACCGATCCACGCATACCGTCCGAAGTCCGCCACAAAATTGGATACATCAACCCTGTTTCAGCACCCGACGTTTTCGAGTCTGCCCTGCTCTGGGGAATCGCCATCTCCGATACCCGCGCATCCGGCTTCGAAAGTGCCGAAGTCAGCGTGGCCT
>JBEEGK010000304.1:0-4113 GCA_041166845.1 Acidobacteriaceae bacterium | reverse complement strand
CGGAATTTTGGCATTGCGAGGTCACGCCTCGATTCAGGGCTCGACCGATATTCCAACGCTCTACGACATCCTACCGGGTTATCTCCCAATGCCGTTTTTTGAGAAAGAGTCAAATAGTCTTCAAGGTCACATTAAGAAGCACAGTTCGCGCACCGGCACGTGGGCTAACTTCGACAAATTCCTGATCAGTTTGCTGAAGTCTTATTACGGAGATGCTGCAACCCGCGAAAACGACTTCGGATTCAACTGGCTGCCGCGAGTCAGTGGAGACCACTCCCACCTTGGATATTGGCTCGACATGCAGGACGGCAAAATCGAAGGACTTTTTGTGATGGGACAAAATCCTGCTGTCGGAGCTCCCAATGCGGGTTTGCAGCGCACCGCGCTCAGCAAGCTGAAATGGATGGTGGTGCGCGACATGGCCGAGATTGAAACAGCTTCCTTCTGGCTGGACTCTCCCGAAGTAGAACGCGGAGAGCTTTCTGCCGACAATATCGGCACGGAAGTTTTCCTTTTTCCAGCCGCCGGAACGGCCGAGAAAGAAGGGACCTTTACCAACACGCAGCGTCTGCTGCAATTTCGCAACAAAGCAGTTGATCCTCCCGGAGATGCACGAAGCGAGGCCTGGTTCATATACCACCTGGGAAGGCGAATTAAGGAAAAGAGCAGGAACGATCTGCGGCCGCGCAATGCTGGACTCAACGCTCTTACTTGGAACTATCCGGTCGGAGGCCCGCATGCGGAACCTGACGTGGAAGAAGTCCTCAAGGAAATCAACGGTCAGACGATTCCGGACCGTAAGCAAATTGCGCGCGCGCAGGACTTGAAGAATGACGGCTCCACAGCCTGCGGCGCGTGGATATATTGCGGAGTGTTTCCGGAGGAAAATCGCAATCGTGCCAACGAACGGAACCCGTCCGATTTTCTTGGCCACGGTTGGGGATTTGCCTGGCCGAATGATTGCCGCATCCTATACAACCGCGCGTCGGCTCGTCCCGATGGCGCGCCCTGGAGCGAACGCAAGAAATTAGTCTGGTGGGATGACAGTAAAAAAGAATGGACCGGCAGCGATAACCCCGACTTTCAAAGAGATATATCGCCACACACCAAAGATGATCTGAGGCATGGCAAGGGTGTAGCGGCGCTGGGCGGGGCGCGTCCATTTGTACAGCACCCGGACGGAGTGGGATGGTTATTCGTGCCCAGCGGATTAAAGGATGGGCCACTGCCCACGCACTATGAAGCGCTAGAATCCATCATTGGAAATCCTCTGTACAAGCAAGATTCAAACCCGGCGGCGGACAAGAAGGAGCGTCCCGACAATCCATATGCTGCATCGCCCGGTGATCCTGAGTTTCCGTTTATCCTCACAACGTATCGTTTGACCGAGCATCACACAGCGGGAGGAATGTCACGCACGTTATCTCACTTGGCGGAGTTGCAGCCGGAACTATTCACCGAAGTTTCTCCGGAGTTGGCAAATCGAATGAAGCTAAAACACGGAGACTGGGGTACGATCAGCACTTCTCGAGCCACCATCGAGGTCAGAGTGCTAGTGACGCCGCGCATGCGTCCGCTGTGGATTGACGGAAAATTAGTGCATCAGGTTGGTCTTCCCTATCACTGGGGAGGCAAGGGTCGCGTTAAGGGTGACGTGGTGAACGACCTGCTGTCCATCAGCGAAGAGCCGAATGTTCGCATTAATGAAACCAAGTCATTAGTATGCAACATAGTTCCCGGGCGGCAGTCGCGAGGCAAAAATAACTTACAGACAAAGAACGCGCAGGTGAAATCAGCATGAGCGTGACCGCATTTCTTACCGACTCCACGCTATGCATTGGATGCAAGGCATGCGAGGTTGCGTGCAAAGAGTGGAACAACGTCGGCGAAGATGGGCTGGAATGGAGCGGCTTTTCTTATGACAACACCGGCGCGGTCGGACACTCGACCTGGCGGCACGTAAAGTTTGTTGAGCACGCGCCCGACCCGGGTTTCGGAGGCAATGCGAGCGAGCACAGTTCGTGGACATTCTCGTCCGACGTTTGCAAACATTGCGAAAACGCGGGCTGTCTCGAAGCATGTCCGACGGGCGCGATCGTCAGGACCGAATTCGGTGGCGTTTATGTGCAGCCCGACATTTGCAACGGGTGCGCATACTGCGTGGTGTCGTGCCCGTTCGGAGTGATCGAGCGCAACCCGGCAGACGGACGCGCTTTCAAATGCACGTTCTGCTATGACCGGCAGAAGGCCGGATTGATTCCTGCGTGCGCGAAGGCGTGTCCGACAGAATCCATCAAGTTTGGCGAAATTGAAAGCCTGAAGGTTCGAGCGAGAGAGCGGGTCGAAGAATTGCATGCGCGCGGTATGAGCGATGCAACTCTATACGATTCCTCGGAGACCAGCGTGGGAGGAACTCACGCAATGTTCATCGTGCGCGGCGATCCTCGTAGCTACAATCTTCCTCCGAAGCCTGAGATCCCGACAATCTATGCGCGCAAGGCGTGGACTGCGTCCGCCGTGGGAGCTGCGTTATTGCTAGGAGGGGCGATTGTCGCCTTCCTTTCTGATGGGGAGAGAGGCGCACGATGAGCAATGGTCACGATCCCCAGATTTCCGCTGGTCGAATTCCAGATGCGAAGAGTGAACAGAGGCTCACTGCGATCAGGCAGGAGGCGGAGCTTCGCGGCGAAGTAAAGTCGGGCGGAATACGTCCAGCTGGCGCGCCTTTTCCGATTGCCTCGCCTGAAACCGGCTACTACGGAATTCCCATGCTCAAGGAGCCGGCCTGGACGTGGGAAATTCCACTTTACTTTTTTGTGGGAGGAGCCGCCGGAACCGCGGCTGTGATCGGCGCGATCGCCGACTATACCGGAACCAACCGCAAACTTGTGCGTGATGCGCAATGGATCGCTGCTGCAGGAGTGGTTATTTCTCCAGTACTTCTGATTCTCGATCTTGGAAAGCCGTCGCGATTTTTGAACATGTTGCGCGTGTTCAAGCCGCAAAGTGCGATGTCGGTGGGAGTGTGGACGCTGATGGGATTCTCAGGCGGCGCCTCGCTCGCAGTGTTGGCCGGATTCATTAGCGACCACTATGGCTCGTCGCTTTCCATACGATTGTTGGAGCAGACGGGACAAGCGGCTGCGCTTCTCTTCGGACTTCCCTTCTCGAATTACACCGGCGTATTAATCGGCGCGACCGCCATTCCTGTATGGAATTTAAATGCTGGCGAACTGCCCATACATTTCGGAGCTTCGGGACTGGGCGCTGCGGTCGGAATGCTGGAACTGGCAGGCCATGACAAGAGTCGCGCCTTGCAAGGCCTGGGCACAGGCGCGGCCGTAATCGAATCTCTGGAAGGTCTACGGATCGAATCCAGAGATCAAGAAGGATTGTCTCCCTTAAAAAGAGGCCTCAGCGGCGCCGTCGTTCGGATAGGCGGATTGTTGTCGGGCCCTCTGCCTCTCGCGCTGCGTGCCGCCAGCATGGCAACGGGAGGAAAAACATCGAGAAAGCTTCGTCGTCTGGCTGCACTGTCTTCGGTTGCCGGATCGCTCATCACGCGCATTGGTTGGGTCCATGCCGGCCATGTTTCAGCTCGTGACTGGAGACTGCCCCTGCGGATTCCACCGTCTCGCGAAATTATTCCCGGCCCCCCGAACTCTCCTGAGCGAGCTTAGTTCAGCGGTGCGGTGAACGCTCGGCGTAGAATAACTTGGTTTGCGTCCATGAAGCCTGCCACCCAGTTCGAACTTCGACTTGCCGAACGTATGTCGCGCCTCGGCACGGAAACCGCCTTCGAAGTGTTGAACAAGGCGCGTGAACTCGAACGCCAGGGCAAACATATCGTTCACCTCGAAATCGGCGAGCCCGACTTTGAAACTCCTGAGAACATCGTCGAAGCGGCAATAGAAGCTCTTCATCAAGGCTGGACGCATTACGGACCCTCGGCGGGGCTGCCAGAGCTGCGGCAAGCCATCGCGGAAGATGTCTCCCGCACCCGAGGGGTCAAGGTTTCTAGTGAAGAAGTGGTCGTCGTCCCTGGGGGCAAGCCGATTATCTTTTTCGTGATGCTGGCTTTGATTGACGCTGGTGACGAGGTCATCTATCCCA
>JBEEGK010000303.1:0-3175 GCA_041166845.1 Acidobacteriaceae bacterium | reverse complement strand
AATTGGAAGTATTTATTAATCGCTTTCGTAATCAGGCCACGAAAGCCAAGCAGGTGCAAAGCCGAATAAAGGAGTTGGAGAAAATCGAGCGCATCGAGCTGCCCGAGGAAGAGAAGACTATCCACTTCAGATTCCCGCAACCTAAGCCGAGTGGAAGAATCGTTGCCGAGTTTGCCAACGTTGCCAAGTCTTACGGGCCGAAGAGAGTTTTCGGGGACGTCAGCTTCATGATTGAACGAGGAGACCGCATTGCTCTAGTAGGCGTGAATGGCGCGGGAAAGTCCACGCTCATCAAGTTGCTCTCGCAGAACGAGCCGTTATCCAGCGGTGAATATAAGCTCGGACACAATGTGATCGTGGATTACTTTGCGCAGGACCAATACAAAGAGCTTGATCCGGACGCCCGCATTCTCGATGACCTCGGTGAACTTTCACGAAACTCCAGCCAGACTGAGCTCCGCAGCCTGTTGGGATGCTTCCTCTTCTCCGCGGATGATGTCTTCAAACGCATTAGAGTTTTGTCCGGAGGAGAACGCAATCGTTATGCCCTGCTGAAAATGCTTCTGCAGCCGGGGAATTTCCTGTTGCTCGACGAGCCTACAAACCATCTCGACATGCGTGCAAAAGACGTCCTCCTCAAATCTTTAATGGATTACAACGGCACGGTCGTTTTCGTGTCCCACGACCGTTACTTCATTGATAAGCTGGCAACTCGAATTTTCGAAGTCGGGGATGGCCGGGTGGAAATCTATCCCGGCAATTACGAAGATTATCTGTGGCGCAAGCAGGGCGGCGCCGCAACTTTGCAGGAGACGATTGCAAAGTCTTCCAAGGGCCTGTCGCCGGCAAACGGGAATAATCGCGGCGCTGCCTCCACTGTAGATCCGGATTCAGCCGCAAAGCGCCTGAATCCCATCAAGCGCAAACAGCTTGAAGATCGCATGCGAGAGATCGAACAGGAAATTGCTGGGCTAGAGACAGCCATCGCGGGGTGCGAGAGCGCCTTGCAAAATTTTGTCAGCAACGATGAAACCACCCGGCTCACGCATGAACTAAGTAGTCATAAGAAAAATTTGCAGGCGCGCCTAACCGAGTGGGAAGAGATTGGACAGACGTTGCAGCCGTAGTGCGTTGCGTTCCAAGGGCAGCGCTTTCTGGCGCATAAACAGGCGAAGCAGGTCCCTCGACTTCGCTCGGGATGACACCGGGTGTTGAGAAGTTAAGCCAAAAGCAACCCCTACACCGCCACCGCAGGCTCCTGCCCTGAGAGCGGAACTTGCAGATCCGGCATTGGCTTTCCGGCAAATAAAAGTCTGCATGGCTTAGCTAACCAGCGTGCCCATCGGCCGGACCAGGTTACACGCGCGCTATCGGTCGCGATGCCGGTATCGGCATACATCTGGCGATAGATTTTCGAGATGAGAACAAAGGCTAGGCGTCCGCGGCTTGACTTAATGAAACTGGATCGCTTCCAGATGGATCCGAAGCTATAAAACTTGTCCCATACGGCTTGCGTACGCGAACGGATCTCCTCCGCAGACATTACCGGATGGTCCCAATAAAGCTTTGGACGAAGCGCTTGCGGTATTAACCAGCGTTTTGTTAGCGGAATCCCAGCAATCGTGGGTGGGCTATCTCCCAATAGTTTTTCCCAGCGATTGAAATCGACGGTCCCGGGGTAAGGACTAAGAGTTACGAACTGTGCGAATGTCAGATTCGCGCTGATCGCGGCAGCAGCCGTGGCGTCGAAGGTTGCCGGACGATCGCTAGGCAATCCGAAAATGAAGGAACCGAGCACATGCACTCCGTGACGACGGAAAGTCCGCAGCCGCTCGATCAGGTCCTCGCCCGCAAGGTTGAAATCTTTGTAAACATCTTTCAATCCATCCGGAGTCACCGATTCCACTCCCACCAGCGCGCCCTTGATACGCGCTCTCTTCATGGCGTCCAGAAAATCGGTATCTTCCGCAGCTTCCATGGTGATCTGAGTAAAGAAAACCATGTCATCTGGAAGTTGTGCCAGGCGTGCCATCAATTCGAATCTTTCATCGCGGACTGCCTGCAATTCCTGTAATTTGGCGTGATTGTTTTGTTGTTTCGCCAGACGGATATCGGTCAGAGTTATGGGATAGAAATTATCGTCGGCGAGCGCGATAAACCTGAAACCCAGCCGTCGCAATTCCACAATCTCTTCAATCACTACATCGGACGCACGTTGCCGCGCCTTCTGGCCATCCGTGCGCCAGACCGAGCAGAACGAGCAGTGCTTCGGACAGCCACGCACCGTCTGCACGGAAGCCCACATATAGCGGTTGCGCGGCACCAGGTCCCAGCGAGCAGCGGCGAAAGAACTGGCTTCGACTCGGCCTCCCGCATAAGTTCGCTGAGGCGCTCCGATGCTGCAGTCTGCAAGTGCCCTCGACCATACAACGTCGCCATCACCCTGCACCACGGCATGTGCTCCACCAAGTTCGTGCGCTTCCTCCGGAAAAAGCGTCGCATGAATGCCGCCAAAAATCACGTACGCGCCGCGCTCGCGGGCAATTTTTCCAATCTCATACCCGCGCAGCGCATTCGCCGTGTGGATGCCGATTCCGACAACGTCGCCCTCATGGATTTGTTCTGGGTCGGCCTGAAAGAGCGTTTCGTCAACAATAACGGGATCGCCATAACTTCTTGGGGTCGCCGCCGCCAGCACATACTGCCAACGGGGAGTGATTACGGCCGTGCCAAAAGCCACTGTGCTGGGATTGATGAGGTGCACTTTCACGAAAAGCTCCTTTGCATCACTTGAGCGAAACACCGCGATGCATCCGCGTGCCGCCCACTTGTGGTCTGGCTTCGGTTAAGTGCTATGCGAGATGACTCGCCTTGAAATGCGAAATATTGAAGCGCTACCGATCAGTAGCAGCGGGAAGAAAGGAGCCAGCTTCTCTCAGCCAGTGCAACAGGGAAGGAGAAAGACTCGGATAATCCGGCTGAAAACCGAAATACACAGCAAGCGTAGGCGTTACACGGTGAGTTGTCAAGATTGATGACAAAAACGCCCGTCTCTCAATTGGTGGAAGATCAAAATGGATATATCGAGCGCGTTAACCATAACACATGCGATGAGGCGTTCAGGCATCCTCACGCAGAAGTACAGGAAACAGGACGTAGTACGCGCCCTGTCATC
>JBEEGK010000302.1:0-4125 GCA_041166845.1 Acidobacteriaceae bacterium | reverse complement strand
TGAACAAAAACATCGCCTTCGGGGTGGAACTGCGGCGGTTGCGCGACGCCCTTCATAGCTTCAATTTCAGGCAGCACCTCGTGCAACAGGCCTGTTTCGTCCAGCAATTGAAATGCACCCCGCGCATGCCCCTCAATCAACATTTTTGTCAGCTCGTCCCGGATGCGTTCCGGCGAAACTTGACGAACGCCAGCTGCGAGCTTTTGTATTGCGTTGAACGTAATAGGTTCAATCTCATATCCGAAACGAGCCGCGAACCGGACCGCCCGCAGCATCCTGAGCTTGTCCTCGCCAAATCTCTTTTCCGGATCACCAATTGTGCGAACGATTCCAGCTTCAAGATCGCGGCGGCCACCGACAAAATCCAGAACTCGATTTTCAATGGGATCGAACATCATCCCATTGATCGTGAAATCACGGCGCTTGACATCTTCTTCGGGACTCGGGGTGAATTGAACTTCATCGGGATGGCGGCCATCGCTGTACCCGAAGTCGTTGCGAAACGTTGCAACTTCGACCACGTCATTTTCTTGCTTCGAAATTGCGCCTTTAGGCAACGGCACCAACACCACCCCGAACTGCGCCCCCACCGCGTAGGTTTCCGGAATAATCTTCATGACCTCATTGGGAGTGGCGCTGGTAACCACGTCGTAGTCCGATGGTTCTCGCCCGAGCAGCAAATCGCGCACGCATCCGCCCACCAAATAGGCTTTGTGGCCGTCATCACGAAGAATCCGGATAATCGAGATGGCAAAATCTTTCATTTGTTATGCGGAGAAACTGATCACGCCCACAATTTCAAATAATATAGCTATGTGTCCGCTGCTCCCATCGCCGTCCGTACCACCCGGGACGCATATATCCTGGGCATCGAAAGCTCCTGCGACGAAACCGCGGCCGCAGTCGTGCGCTCCGGCGAAGAAATAATCTCCAACGTTGTATTTTCGCAAATCGCCACTCATCAGCCCTACGGAGGCGTAGTCCCCGAGCTCGCTTCGCGTGAGCATCTGCGCGCAATTGTTCCCGTTGTCCGCAAGGCGCTCGCCGACGCCGGACAAACTTACCACTCGATTGACGCGATTGCCGTGACGCAGGGTCCTGGGCTGGCGGGAGCGCTTCTGGTGGGCATCAGTTATGCCAAGGCGCTGGCATTCGCGCTCGGCAAACCAATGATCGCTGTCAATCATCTCGAAGGACACATCCACGCCGTGTTGCTGGAAGAGCGGCAAAAGGGAAATTCCGATTTGAGTTATCCAGCGCTGGCCCTGGTAGTATCCGGCGGGCATACTCATTTGTATCTTGCCGATGACGCTCCAGGAGATCCAGTCAGCTCGGATTCGAACTTGGGAAGAGATTCGACAGCGCGCCTCTCTTATAAGAACATCGGACACACTAGAGACGACGCTGCCGGAGAAGCCTTTGATAAAGTTGCGAAGCTGCTCGCACTGGGCTATCCCGGGGGTCCGATAATTGACAAGTTGTCCACCCACGGGAATCCCTCCGCAGTAAAATTCGCGGGCGCACAGCTCAAACACCGCGACCGGAATGACAGGACGACCACCCAAGATTCTGGGCGCGGACGCGTAGATTTTTCATACAGCGGAATCAAAACTTCGGTACTTCGCTATGTTCAGACACAAGAGATGCAAACCTCGATCGAGAAGCGGCGCCAGGCGCTTGCCGGCAAAGCAAATCCCAGCATTGACGACATTCTAAAAGACTGCAACCAGCAGACACTCGATCTGGTGGCGTCATTTCAATACGCGATGGTGGAAGACCTGGTCGCAAAAACTTTGCTGGCAGCGCGCACCTACGAAGTCGCAACTCTATTAGTCACCGGAGGCGTGGCCGCCAATAGCGCGCTACGCAAACGTTTTGAAGAAGCAGCGGCAATGCAGGGCCTGCCAGTCTTCTTTCCTTCGCGTCCGCTCTCGACCGACAATGCGGCCATGATAGCGGCGGCGGCGTATCCGAAATTTGTGGTGGAGGATTTTGCGGCGGAGGATTTTTCGGCGGACCCGAATCTACGACTCAAATAAGCTTGCGGCGGCTGGAGCGCCTCGTTTCACGCGCGCATAATTCGCGTAAGGGCTTCAGCCAGCTGTTCCTCAATATCAATGTCTTTCCAAATGGTGAAAGTGGCCCGCTGCTCGCTGACAGCAACGCTGCTTTGTTTGCCGGCCACCACCAGTACAGGGATATTTTCCGTCGCCGAATTGCCTTTCAAGGCGCTGATAAATTCTTTGCCCCCCATCTTCGGCATTTCCATGTCGGTGACAATGACATCCGGCTGCACGCGCTTTAAAACCTCGAGAGCGTCATGCCCATTGCTGGCTGCCTCCACGCGGTAGCCGCGCTGCTCGAAGAACCGGCAAACAGTGTGTCGAATAAGCATTGAGTCATCTACGACCAAGGCCACGAGCGGCGTAGTGCTTACTCCGGACTTTCCCACGAGCTGCTTTGCGGACACGAGACTCTCCCCTTGCGACCCTAGCAATGGATGGAAGTCACTACAAGCTAAACAATTAGCCCCGCGTTACGAGCGTCATAGTGATGTCCTCGAGTGGGAACGCGAAGGCGTCTGTTTACATTCTGGTTTTCGCCGAGCGGCATTTCTGTCAGGGCGTCAGAGTTCGTTGGCCAGTTTGGTTTCTTCAATGGCCATGTCCTTGAACTCGCTCGATTCGAAGATCTCGCGGCATTCGAGGCACTCCACGAATTCTGCGTCTTCTTCGCGGGCAACGATTTGGACACGGGGATGCTTGCATGCAGGCATGTCGTTGTTCATAGCGAGGTTTGAAGCGGCGGGAGTATGTTTCATATATCCGGCTGTGCCAGCTGAGGTGGCTGGATTAATTCGCCGGAATTGCGGTTATTGTAGCCTGACGCTAAGCCCTGTCAAGCCCCAAGCGTTCGACCATCGGATTACTGCTTGGTGTGTTGCTTATTGCATGCTGTCAAATTGACTAGATCGTTTAATCCGAGCTCTAATTAAAGACCTCTAAGTGGCTTCGCTGCACTGCCTTACCGTTGACACCAGATTTCCATCCACTGGCTGCTAAAGGTTGCGCGAAAGCCCTCTTGCCGCTAGAATATCAATATCCGACCAAAACAGTCGGCATTACCTCGGAGTGCTGCTGCTTTGCTGAAGCTTACGAAAAAAGCGGACTACGGTTTGATGGCCATGAAGCACCTCGCTGAATACTCTCACCAAGGTGCTCGTAGCGCCAAAGATGTGGCCGACGCTTACGGCATTCCGCAGGAGGCTCTAGCGAAGATTCTACAGCGGCTGGCCAAGGCCGGGCTTTTGAAATCCCATCACGGAAGCAATGGGGGATACCTGTTGGCCCGCGACGCTTCAAAAATCAGCGCCTTCGAAGTAATCAAGGCGATTGACGGCCCGCTCTTCATCACCTCATGCGTCACCGTACGAGGTGAGTGCGGACAGAGTGATCGCTGCAACATCCGGGAGCCTCTGCGACGTGTGAGTCACAGCATCGAAGAGGTGCTGAGGCGCATCACTATCTCAGAGATGAAAGAAGAAGTTCCGGATAAAGAAAGATCTGAGCCGACACAGAACTCGGCTGAATTGGTATCCATTACGTAGTAGACCGTCCGAAGAACGGACGCGAAGTTTCACAGGAGAAATGATGAGCACCCAGACCTTACCAACCACGCAGCACATCGAAGCCAACGGAATCAAGCTCCCCATTTACATGGACAACCATGCGACCACCCCGATGGATCCGCGCGTGCTGGAAGATATGCTGCCTTATTTCATGGAGAAGTTTGGAAACTCGGCGAGCCGCAATCATCCTTTTGGATGGGCTGCTGAAGAGGGCGTGGAGACTGCACGCGAGCGCGTTGCCAAACTGATCGGCGCAACGGCGAAAGAGATTATTTTCACTTCGGGCGCCACAGAGAGCGACAACCTTGCAATCAAGGGCGTTGCGGAAATGTATCGCGAGAAGGGTAATCACATCATTACTGCGGTCACAGAGCACAAAGCCGTGCTCGACACGTGTAAGCGCCTGGAAAAATATGGATATCGCGTCACCTACATGCCGGTGCAGAAGGACGGGTTGATAGACCTGGAAGAACTGAAGCGCGCGATTGATCCCAAGA
>JBEEGK010000301.1:0-6945 GCA_041166845.1 Acidobacteriaceae bacterium | reverse complement strand
ATTGAACCGCGCAGCTTGGCTAGGGCATACCGATACCGCGATGCCGCTGTGTTCGAGCTGATACCCAGCAGGTCAGCGATCTCTGAGAAAGTTAGTTCCCCCCACACATGCAGAACTATGACTTCTCGCTGATCAGGCGGAAGTTCGCCCAGTGCACGTCTCAGGTCCCGCTCTCCGGCGCAGTCCGGGTCAGGATGACTAAACCAAGCAGAGTCAACATCGAGAGGAACACTTCGATCTTGAACCTTGGCATCGTTAAGAACAGCGTTGCGCACACACGCAAAGAGATAGGCTTTCTTGTTTATCGCTGGTCTCACGCTCTCGTTCTCGATCGCCTTCAGGAACACTTGGTGAACCGCATCTTGAGCGCGACCCCGATCACCCGAAATCGCCGACGCGAACAGCAGCAGCGCCGCCCCGTGTCGGCGATACAAGGCCTCGATCTCGGCGGTATTTCGGTCTCTCCTGCCCATCTTGCGGCTTCAATGTTAAGACAATCGATGCGCATGGATTTGTCTATGTCGGGCGAATTTCTTTTTGGGCCTGCACTAAATTCAAGACGGAGCCCCGTCCCCTGTGAAAATCTTTACGCTACAGAATGCTCGCGACGCGAACTACAGTTTTCGCAGGATTGTTGGATTCATAGGCCGGGATTACTTTAACCACAGTTGCCCACAAGTTTTCCCACCTATCGAGCAGAAGCCAGATAAAGAAATCAGGCTTCTGCTTCTCGCCTTTTAGACGGATTCTTATGAGATAGTCCCGAATAGGAAATGCTCCACAGTTTTAGCGCAATTAAATACCAACGGCTGAGCGAGTTTTAGCATCTTCATAACGGCGATATCACTCGATTTGGAGGATTCATGAAGTTCAAAAAAGAGAATGTAATGATGGATGTACTGCTGGGCGCCGGCTTGTCACTGCTGGAATCCCTTAAGGGCCGCGCTTCCAACAAAGCCGAAGATTTCAAGAGCAAGGCCCAAGAAACATTTGACATGGCTTCCGACCGGGTCAGCCGCGCCGCCGACGTAATTCGAGGCGAAGACCATCCCGGCATCGGTAGTGCCGCAGCCGTTCTGATCGGCGTCGCTATCGGGGTAGGCGTTGGACTTCTACTCGCACCTGCCAGCGGCGAGGAAACTCGCAGCAATCTCGCGGAAAAAGTGCAAGACTTCAGCGAGAAAGTCCGCGACCGCTTCTCTGCGGAAAGGGAATCGGCAACCGGAACTTACGGCGCATAAGTTAAGAGCTAAACGAGCCATAGATCTGTGCTTTGATCTTTCCCCCCGGCGCACGCTCAAACATCCCAGGATGGATTGGGCGTGCCGCCGCCGAGGAGCAATTTCTAGAAGTTCAAGGTAGGTTGAGATGAAAACCTATTATATTGTTGGGATTACGGTTCTTTCGGCCAGCGTGTTTTACACTTCCTTGGCTGCGCAATCGGCGCAACCCTCCCAACCAATTGACCCAACGGCACAGTCACCAGCGAGCCCAGCCCCGGAGCCCAGCGCCGCGCCGGTTCGTCGAGCCGCACCCGAGAGTCGCGCCGAAGCCTCGGCAGGTTCGACGAAACCGAAACTAAGGCCCTTTATGGGTACAGTTGTTCGTCGCAGCGAGGGATTTGTATTAAGGGCGGGCGACTTGGAATATAAGCTCGACAACCAGTCCGAAGCCGAACGACATCAGGGCAAGAGCGTGAAGGTGATGGGAAACCTGGACAAGAAGGACAATACAATCCACGTCCAGAGCTTAGAACCGTCGCCATCGCTGTGAGTGCACTGCTGCCTCAAAACCCACTCCCAAACTCGCAGATTGCTGTGATAAACCTGTAGCTTGACCCTCGGCCACGCCATCTTTCTATTTACAGCCGGCATCCTTGGTGGCGCACTAAACTCCGTTGCTGGCGGTGGCGGCTTCATAGCATTTCCGGCACTTGTCTTTGTCGGCGTTCCCCAAATTCCAGCCAATGCAACCAATACGGTAGCCTTGTGGACAGGCGTGACTGCTAGTGGCGGTGCCTACCGGAAGCAGCTCGATGTTCCGAAGCGAGTACTGGTTCCTTTGCTGGTCGCTGGTGTTGTCGGCGGAATCCTTGGCGCGCTCCTGCTGTTAAAAACTCCGGAGCAAACTTTCGCGAAGTTGCTGCCGTGGCTGATGCTGGGAGCGACCCTGCTGTTTATTTTCGGACGCATGCTGGCAGGAAAACGCGCCTCCAGCGTGGGATGGCAGGCAACTAATGCAGCGATTATCGGGGCGTCGGTCTTCGAACTGCTGGTCGCTATCTATGGAGGTTACTTCGGCGGAGGCTTGGGAATCGTGAACCTTGCCATGCTGGCGGCGGTCGGCATGACTGACATCCACGCCATGAACGCGCTTAAAGCGGTACTCAGCAGTGCAATCAACGGAGTCGCGGTCGTCGTGTTCATCTTTTCCAGGGCCATCTTTTGGCCGCACGCGATTGTAATGACCGTCGGAGCGTTGATTGGCGGTTATTTCGGCGCGAAATATGCCCTGCGGTTGCCGCAGATATGGATTCGCTGGTTCGTGATTCTGGTGGGAACGAGTATGACGATCTACTTTTTCACGCGCGCATATTGAAAAGAAGCAGCAGGTCCCTCGACTTCGCTCGGGAGGACAATGTTGATTTGATTTATTCTAAGGTTCTTAAGGCTGTCATTCCGAGCGAAGTCGAGGAACCTGCTGCTTCTTTCGCGTCGTGGGCTTTAATTTACTGGGCCGGCTCCGACACATGCTCATGCACTATCAGCCACTTTCCATCCTGCCAGGCCAGCACGAATGTCCAGCGAAACGTCCCCATCTCTCGCTTGCCGTTTTTCAGCACCGCATCTTCTTTAACTGTGGACGCACCCCAAGCGAATTCCCCAGCAGGATGGATTTCCAAATCGTCATTCACTGTGAACGTGGCGGACTTGTACCCGGCCAGTTCTTTGGCTACGCCTACCTGATATTCCTGCCAATTTTTATATTTCAGAGGCGCGACATCAAAGAAAGTGTGATCTCCCTGGGCATAGAACTGGGTCTGATGGGCGGGGTCGAGGGTTCCCCAGCCGTCCCATATTTTCTGGAGGAAAGCCTTGTCTGGAGCGGGGCCTCCTGCGACCTTTTTGGCCGTACGTTTGTGGGAATGAGCAGCCACGGAAGAAAGGCTGAGAGCGAAAACGCAAATCAATATAGCTAGAGAACGTCTGTGCATGGGCCTCCAAATTCGGCGACAAATTTTCGCATACGGATAGGCAAAGCTCAAAGACATTCTGGTGTTAGGGCGACTCCGGTTTGACGCTTTTCCACAGCGCACGATAAAATGGTTGAGTTTGCCTGTAGCCGTGGTTCCGGTCTGGAACCGCCCGCACTCGTTGCCGAAGAGCATCCGACGCGGTCAGTAGCAAATGCAGAAAATATTCAGGGCCCCGATTCGCAGAATTCCTGCGATGGGATGATTTTTTACGGAGGCATAGGTATGTACGCGGTCATCCGCGCCGGTGGAAAGCAGTACCGGGTGGCGCCCGGAGACGTAATCCGCGTCGAGAATCAAGGCGACGGAACTGACGGCAACATTGTATTCAACGACGTCATTGCTATGTCAGATGGCGAAGGACAGATCGGGCGTCCCGAGTCGGATGCCAGTGTCATCGGCCAGGTGGTCGAGCAGGGCCGAGCAAAGAAAATTCTGGTTTTCCATTACAAGCGCAAAAAGCAATACAAGAAGCTGCGTGGGCACCGTCAAGGCTACACCGCCGTCCGCATCACTGAGATCGGATACAACGGCAAGAAGTTTTCTGCTCCAGAGCTTCCGAAGAAGGAAGCGAAGCCGGAGAAACCTGCTGCCGAAGAAGTAGAAAAACCCGTGGTGCATGCGCAGGCCAAGCCTGCCAAGTCACACACCAAGAAAAAAGCGGTGGCGAAGAAGGCTCCGGCAAAGAAATCTGCACCGAAGAAAAAGAAGTAGAAGTGAAATCTGAATTCTGAGACGGGAATTAAGTCATGGCACATAAAAAAGGACAGGGCACATCACGAAACGGGCGCGATTCCAACGCACAGCGGCTGGGCTTCAAGGCTTTTGGCGGACAAGTTGTTCCCGGGGGCACCATCATTATTCGCCAGCGCGGCACGCGGGTAAAGGCCGGCCTGAACGTCGGACGCGGCAAGGACGATACGCTTTTCGCCAAGGTCACCGGACGTATCAAGTTTATGGATCGCGGCGGCATGGGAAAATTCGTGATGGTAGAACCGCTCGAGGCGAACTAAGCAGCACTAAACCTAACTGAAGAGCGGGACCGTCTTGATGCGTCCCGCTTGCAGCCTCGCCTCAGGGTGGAGGCTTTTTTGTTGGGGGTGGAAAATGAGAATATGTTTATTGATGAGGCAGTAATTCGAGTAAAGGCCGGAGACGGCGGCAATGGGTGCCTGGCTTTTCGCCGTGAAAAATACGTCCCACACGGTGGTCCCTCGGGCGGAGACGGCGGTAATGGCGGCGACGTCATCATGGAATCCAGCGAACGCCACAATACGCTGGTCCACTTCCGCTTCAATCCGGAATACAAGGCCCAGCGCGGACGCCACGGCGAAGGCTCGAACTGTAAAGGGCGCGAAGGCGAAGACATTCTTCTGAAAGTTCCGGTAGGCACCATCGTTTATGACGCGGAAACCGGCGAAATGGTGCATGATTTCGCGGGCGCCGACGAGCGAATCATCATTGCCAAGGGCGGCCGCGGAGGACGAGGCAACGCGCAGTTTGCAACTTCCACTCATCAGACTCCGCGCGAGCACGAAGATGGAAGGCCGGGGGAGGAGCGAACGTTCCGCCTGGAGTTGAAGCTGCTCGCCGATGTTGGACTGCTCGGATTTCCAAATGTCGGCAAATCTACTCTGATCTCCCGAATATCTGCTGCGCGTCCGAAGATCGCGGACTATCCATTCACAACTTTGCAGCCAAATCTGGGAGTCGTGTCGGTTGGCGAGGCGCGCGATGAACGAAGCTTTGTGGTCGCCGACATCCCCGGATTGATTGAAGGGGCGCATACCGGCTCAGGGCTGGGCACCCAATTTCTCCGACATATCGAGCGCACCCGCCTACTGGTTCATCTGGTGGATGTCTCAGACGCGAGTGGACGGCCCGACCCCACAAAAGATGCTGAAGTTATCCTGGGCGAGCTTGAAAGCTTCGGAGCGAAACTGGAAGACAAGCCGATGATTCTGGTGGCGTCGAAGATGGATTCTGTCAACAAAAACAAGCTCGCAAAGTTGAAGCGCTACGCCAAAAAGAAAAACCTGGAGCTCTTCCCCATTTCCGCCGTAACAGGCAAAGGGATTGAGGAATTGAAGTTTGCGATTGCAGCAAAGGTGGATGAAGTGAATTCGAAGCTGCGAGAAGAAGCCGCCGCAGCTGTGGAGCATTAGGCTGTCATTCTGAGCGTAGCGAAGAACCTGATGCCACCCCCGTCACGCTTGCGGAATGTGGCTGCCGTGTTGGAAGTGATATTGCAGAATTTTTGCCGCCAGCGCCGGAGGCATGGCGGCGTCCTCCGCTCCCGCAGAGCGCACGATCTCTCCCCGACAAATTACCTCTGCCTCTGATAATCCTGCGATCTCGGCGGGCAGCACGAGATTGATTTCCAGTTGCACGTGCATCGGAAAACTCTCTTCCCCTCTAAATAGCATTCCGGAGCGGCTTATGTTTTCGGTCTTGCCCTCTCGCCACTTCTTTTGTCCAATTGGGCGATACTTCAACGGCACTTGAATTTGGAAACGTTGTGCGCGCGAAGACTGCTCTTTATCACGCGCGAGTTGAGCTTCTGCAAAGCTCGCTGTTGCCACTGGTGTTTTAGGCACAACACTATCCAGCATTTCGCGCACGATCGCTTTGAGCGCCGGTAGAGTGAATGGCTTTTGCAGAAGAGTAATGCCATCGTCCAGCATGCCGTTATGCCCGATGGCATTCTCGGTGTATCCGGACATGAACAGCACTTTCATCTCTGGCCGAATCGGCGAAATCTGATTCGCCAGCTCCCGGCCATTCATGCCTGGCATGATTACGTCCGTCAAAAGCAGATGAATGGGGCCCGGATGTTGTTTTGCCACTAGCAAAGCCGCGGTGCCGTCGGCGGCTTCGAGAACGGTGTATCCCTCGCCCTCAAGGTAGAGCTTGCCCATATTGCGCAGCGTCTCTTCGTCTTCGACTAAGAGGATGGTCTCGTTGCCATGTTGGATCTTCGCTGCTGCCGCTGGCTGCTCAGCGGTGACTGCGACTCCGGCAGCTGTGACCCGCGGTAAATAGACCTTGAATGAGGTGCCTTTCCCCAGCTCGCTATAGACCCAGATGTAGCCGCCGCTTTGCTTGACGATGCCGTACGCGGTGGAGAGTCCGAGACCCGTGCCCTTCGGACCCTTGGTGGTGAAGAAAGGTTCGAAGATATGACTCTGCGTCTCTGCATCCATGCCGGAACCCGTGTCGGTCACGCATAACATCACATATTCTCCGGGCTCAACGGACGAATGCCGGCGCGCATACCTTTCATCGAGCGTGACATTTGCGGTTTCGATAGTGAGCTTTCCTCCGTGCGGCATCGAGTCGCGCGCGTTGACCGCCAGGTTCATGATGACTTGCTCAATCTGTCCGGGATCGGCCTTCACGGTGCCCAATCGCGGTCCAGGTACCACAACGATGTCTATGTCCTCGCCAAGCACGCGGTCCAACATGCGAAAGTTCTCACTGACAATTGCATTCAGATCGAGCGCTTTGGGTGCCAGCATCTGCTTGCGGCTGAAGGCGAGAAGCTGGCGCGTGAGGCCTGTGGCGCGCTCGGCGGCATTGGCAATCTCCTGCGCCGGCGCATGCAACTGAGGATCAGTGCCGACTCTATCCATAAGCAGCTCGCAGTACCCAGAAATCACCATTAAAAGATTGTTGAAATCGTGGGCGATGCC
>JBEEGK010000300.1:0-12751 GCA_041166845.1 Acidobacteriaceae bacterium | reverse complement strand
ATCGCACGCAGCGCGTCGTCGTTGCCTGGGATCACGTAATCCACTTCGCTGGGATCGCAGTTCGTATCAACGACGGCGACCACAGGAATGCCTAACTTGCGCGCTTCCCGCACCGCGATCTGCTCTTTGTTGGAGTCAATCACAAAGATCGCGTCCGGCAGGCGACTCATGTTCTTGATGCCCGCCAGGTTTGCCTGCAGATGCTTGCGCTCGCGCTCGAGCTTGATAACTTCTTTTTTCGGCAGCAACTCGTAGCGGCCATCCGTAGCCATCTCATCGAGTTCCTTCAGCCGCTTCACCGACTTCTGGACCGTCACCCAGTTCGTCAGCAGTCCGCCCAGCCAGCGCTGGTTAATGTAATACCCGCCGCAACGCTGCGCCTCTTCGGCAATCGCGTCCTGCGCCTGGCGCTTGGTGCCAACGAAGAGCACAATCTTGCCCTGCATGGCCAAGTCCTGGACAAATTTCGACGCTTCTTTAAACATCTTCAGCGTCTTCTGCAAATCAATAATGTAAATCCCGTTGCGCTCTCCAAAGATGTATTCCTTCATCTTAGGATTCCAGCGCTTCGTCTGATGCCCGAAGTGAACTCCTGCTTCGAGCAGTTCCTTCATGGTGATGTTAGCCAATGAACCTCCTCATTCAGTCTGCATCCTTCGCATGCCACGCGGCTGCTTAGGATTGCCATTCCCGTCCCCGCACAGAGGCGGGAAGAATTTGACACCTTAGTGCTGTCAGCCCTTTCTGAGAGCTGCCAGCTGTTTCTTAACGCTTCGAATACTGGAACCGTTTTCTTGCGCCCTTTTGTCCGTACTTCTTGCGCTCTTTGCCACGCGAATCGCGGCTGACCAAGCCTTCGGTCTTGAGCTTTTTGCGGAACTCGAGATTGAAAAGCATCAGCGCGCGCGCAATGCCGAGCTTTACCGCATCCGCCTGTCCATTTACACCGCCGCCGGAAACCCGGGCGATTACGTTGAACGTCCCTGCCGTGTCCGTCGAAAGCAGGGGCTGACGCGCCGCGGAGCGCTGCGACTCAGTCACGAAGTATTCTTCGAAAGCGCGTCCGTTAATCTTCACGTCTCCGCTGCCGGGACGAAGGTATACGCGTGCAATCGCCGACTTGCGGCGTCCGGTACCGTAATATTGAACTTTCTCTGCCATTCTTAATCTTTATCTTTCGCACATTCGCGACGCGATTCAATCCCCGCTGTGTGCAAACCTTTCGAAAATTTATGCTCGAACTTCGAGTGCCAGCGCCTCAGGTTTCTGCGCTTCATGCGGATGCTTGTCGCCCCGATAAATATTGAGTTTGCTGATCATCTGCCGTCCCAACTTGCTTTTGGGAAGCATGCGCAGTACCGCAGCCTCGACAATCAGCTCCGGCTTACGGTCAAAACGCTTGCGAAAATCTTCCGAACGCAATCCGCCCGGATATCCGGTGTAATGGTGATAAGTCTTCTGCTCCGACTTCATTCCAGTTGTTTTGACCTTCTCCGCATTGATCACAATGACGTGATCGCCAGTGTCGAGAAAAGGCGTGTATTTAGGGTTTTCCTTGCCCATAAGAACGCGGGCAACCTGCGACGCGAGTCTTCCCAGCGTCTGCTCGGAGGCATCCACGACGTACCACTTGCGCACGATTTCCCCCGCTTTGGGGAAATAAGTTGACATTACAAGTCTCCAGAAAGTAAAAAGCCCAGAAATAAAAAGAAGACCGCTGAGCACCCCAATCGAGCGCCGAAGGCGCAGGGCGATCCAGGCGGGCAACCACAGGACTTCCAAAGCTTTAAAGATAACGCAGTGCGGACTGGATTGTCAACGGAAGTTGGGACAGCCGCCCTGCGGTCTGATTCGCTCTGGGGCGCTCAGAGAAAAGATCTGGATTCGTCGGTCCCAATCGCGGGACAATTAAACATTAAACACGGAGGATGTGTCCCTATGACACCGCTTATTACCTATTACATTGAGAAACAGCCCAGAGGGGAAAAGATTGATTTGGAAAATTGTACGCAAAGATATATGAAGTGTTACCAGATGCCTGCCGCACCTTGGGATTCACGAACAGTCCCCCGATTGAACCAAAGTGGAGAACCAAATACGGTACGGGCTGTGGGAGGCAAGAAAACTTGGGTTTATAAAGCACGTCAGAACTCCCAAGTCTGGCGAGTGGGAGCGCCTATAGGCTGGGTCGCCCTCCCTTTCGCGTTCTTTGCGAAGCTGGGGGGTTCTGAATGCTCATCGCGCCAGCACGATGTCGGATAGACTCCATGCCGTCCCCGCAGCAGATACGATTTCGTCCCGGAAAGATCGGCCAAAGCAACGTTAGCTCCAGTCTTCTGTGACAAACGCACTCCCTAGCCTCCGCAATAAACACGAAAGTTGGGCACCCGGTCAGTCGCCAGTGGCACCGATCATCTTAAATTCCCGTAAATGACGTACCCCGTTCCAACTACAAGTGCTAACCCAAGAATTGGGAGCAGGCCTTTCCTCGCGGGAGGAATCAAGGCCTGGAGCAGCGCCCCAGCAACCCAAGATGATGCAATCAAAAGGTGGTCCTTCGAAAAATGCGTTTGTTCTAGGACCAAGCTTGGCAGAAGCAACGCGAAGATCTTGAACGCCATTAACAAAAAAGGGAACCCCTTCTCCTCGATTGCCGCTGCTGCGAGAGTCAGTGATGTCGCTTCGAGACTCATTCATGGCGTGAACGATATCGCCTGTGCAAAGCCCCCAATTCCACTGGGCTGACGACACGCTTGCAGAGTGCAGGTGTACTGCACTACTTTAGCGTCGAATCTCGCAAGCTGCGAGGCCTCAATTCTGAGATGCCACCGACCTCGGCTCCTCCCACCTTTACAAAAAACGTAAAGGTGGGCCAGCCACGTAGGCGGCGCAAAAAAGCTAACCCCGACACTATCCTCCGGGAACCGCTACCTCGGTCATCCCGGACAGAAGGGGATTGGCGGCCAATAATCTGCGGCGAAGTTCTCCGATTCCACCAGTGTCGGATCGACCAGGTTTCGAAGCAAAGAACCACAGCACAGATCGCCGCGCCACCCCAAAGCTCCCCCCAGATAGCCGTACCGAGAGCTGAGACGCCGAAGGCTAGAGCCATAAAGAACCAGAAGTGCGCGCCGCCACGGTTACGGAATCCCATATCTTGATAACCGCTTAGCAGGAGCACGCCCGAAGCTAGCAATTGGCCACCCACAGACTTCCATCCTGGACCCATGGCTGCAACAAACGTGCTTACTGAGATAGGCATACCTTTGGCTCCCACTCACTTCTCTGTGTATGGCACAACGGGACCGCGGGGTGGCCCAGCCTTTCGCGTTCTTTGCGAAGGCTGGGGGTGGCCACCTTAGCCCCTACTCATACGCCAAAGCGTCAATCGGATCTTTCTGCGCGGCCTTAAACGCTGGATACAGCGCTCCCAAAATCGCCCCGACCATTGCGATCACTGCTGCCCTCCAGACCCAACTCCACACCACGGCTAGTTGCAGCGTTGGCAGGCGGTATCCGATGGCGGCGCTTGCGGCCACGCTGAAGACTATTCCCACGATAATTCCTCCAATTGCCAGCAGCAGGGTTTCGCGCAGGATTACGTTCACGATGTAGAACTTTGACGCTCCGATGGATTTCAGAATTCCGATTTCGCGCGTACGCTCCATCACTGCCGTGTACATGGCCTGGAAGATCACGATGAATCCGATGATCATCGAGATTCCGATGACTACGTTGATGAAGATCGAAAGTGCGGGAATATTATTCGCCGTCATCATGGACAAATATTCGCGCATCGAGCGCACCATATATTGCTGCATCCCGGGGACGTCTTTGATTTCCGCTACCACGGCATCGGCGTTATTAGGATCGTCGAGCTTCATGTAAAACGCCGACGCTTTGCCCTGGGCCCCCGTCAAATCCTGCAATGTAGTAATGGGAAGAAACTTGCGCGCGCCTTTTCCATGTTCAACGATGCCCACGACTCGAAATTTGTGATTCAGAATCTCAATCGAGTCTCCAGCCTTTACGTGCTTGGACTGGGCAAAAAAGTCATCCACTAAAACGTCGTCAGGCTTCTCAAAACGGCCTCCGTGCAAGTAGCGAAATGGACCGCCCAGCGCTTCGAAACTGGCGAGATCAATTCCGTAAAGCACTTCCACGGTGCCGACCGTGGAAAGTTGCATGACTACCGGAGACACCGTCCGAACATGCGGAAGCTTTGCGATGATGTCCGCAACTTTGAGGGGAGCGGGAGCGCCCGTCACTCCAATCATGTTCGAAGAACCGGGAGGCAGCACGACGACGTCGGCGCCGATGCCCTCCTGCCGGTGGCGCGAATCGTTCAGCATGCCGAGTGACAGCCACACGATTAGCAGAATAAGCGTAACTTCCAGCGCAATCGCCACAATGCTGATCAGCGAGCGGATCGGCCGATGCACCAGGTTGGCCAAAATCATCTTATTCATAGGGATTCATAGGGAGTATTTGTTCCGGCTGACTTCGTGAAGCCGCTATTTCCGAACCTGGACCCCGCCACCCTTGGAATCCTGCGCCGGATGGTCTAAATGCACCACTACAGCGCCCGGAGGCTGTTCCAGAGTAAATTTGTCGTCTTCGAGCGGTTTATTCAATTCCAGCTTCACCATCGAGAGCGTGATGTCGTACTCCTCAATCGGCCGCGAAATCTCAATGCGAGAAGGGAAACTCACTCCATCGTATTCTTTGTAGATCTGATAAGACGCGTTGGTTGCCAGTTCCCCGGCCTCGTCATAAATCAACTGGCGATGGGGAAGCAAATCGGTGCGATTGAATATGATTTTGCGGGAGAGAAACCATCCCTGCTCTCCCTTGCGGATCACGTCCATCACGTATTCCGCCTCTGCCACCTTGCGGCCTTTAGCATCGGTGTAAGTGTCGGACTGATTTTCCATCACCGCAATTTCGTTTTCCTCATTAATGTTTGGCAGCAACAGTGCGTCATAAATCACCTTCGGGCGCAAATTCTCCAACGGCTTCTGCAAATTAGGACTGGTAACTTCATTGCGCCCCACGATGAACCGGTTTTTGGTCGGGATCCATAGCTTAAAGTCTTTTCCATCGCTGACCATGTCAAACGCCCGATTCCGCACGATGGGGAAAAGGCCGATCATTCTCAGCATGGAGGGTTTGCGGGCCAGCACATATCCCCGAATCTGCTGGTACTCGGTGACTTTGCCCTTGTGTGCGCCGCCGACGGCAGTATCAATATCCACGGTCGCCTGCATGGTTTGGATCCGGTTCGCTTGTTCCTGGACGTAATTGATTAGCTGTTGCTGGGTTGCTGTCTTTAGGGGGAGCTGCATTACACGCTCGACGTTATGCGACCGAAAGAGGCAACCGGTAACCGGCAGGATGATTAGAAAAACAAAGATGACGCGAAATCGAAATAAAAAAGACATTTTGGACGAAGCGGCTGCCACATACATGGTGCTACATAGATGAGTATAAGCGAAGCGAAGTCGCAGTATTAGCTGTCTACTACCCGACTTCCCCTATCTGTTTTCGGTTTTCATCGCCTTGCGATACTCCGCGACATTGCGATTGTGTTCCTCAAGGTCATGCGCAAAACGGTGGTGGCCGCTGCCATCCGCTACGAAATAGAAATAATTGGTGACGGCAGGATGCATGGCCGCTTCCAGCGACGTTTTTCCCGGATTCCCGATGGGTCCGGGCGGAAGTCCAGGATGAGAATAAGTGTTGTAATCGGAGCGGAATTTCATGTCGTCATGATGTAATGCCCCACTGTAAGTTCCCTGGAGCAATTCCGCGTAGATCACGCTGGGGTCTGCTTGCAGCGCGATGCGCTTGTCCCGCCGGTTGTAGTAAACGCTGGCAACCATAGGACGTTCCTCAAGCACCGCAGTTTCACGCTCTACTATGGATGCCATGGTCACGATTTTCTGCACGTCCCCGGTCAAGCCTATCTCGTGCGCCACCTGACGGAATTGTTTCACCATAGCCGCCGCCATTTCCTGCATGGACTGGGTTCGCGTGAACTCGTAGGTATTAGGAAAGAGATAGCCTTCCAGAGTCTTCGCTTCGGGCGCAATGTCCGAGATCAGGGCTGTATCTGACTTCGCGATTTTCAGGAAGCTATCGCCTGAGCCTAAACCTGCTTCTTCGATGGCGTGGGCGATGTCGAAGATGTTGTATCCCTCGGGAATGACAACTGTGTGGACATAAATGTCGCCCTTCACCAGGCGTTTATGGACGTCGAGCACATTCGCCGGCTTGTCAAAAGCATACTCGCCGGCCTTCAGTGAGTGCCCGTGATGAAGGTAATGCCAGAAGATGAATGCATCAGCACTACGAATTACTCCCGCGGATTTCAGCGCATCTGCGATATGGCGCGTCGAGTAACCGGGGTGCAGCAGCACGAATTTTTGGCTTTCGGGAGTAAATGGGACCCACAACGCCCATGCCAGCCATCCGGCAACCGCGAGGACAAGAACCAGAAAGAGTGTGAAGATCGTTCGCAAGTAAATATTTTAACGGATGATTTCTGCCACGGCCTGTCTATTGTTTGTTATCAAGGTGGTTCGCTGGCCGATTACCGGAAATCAGATCAGCGTCCCAATCCGGCAGCGCGCGTATCCATCCAATTTTGCAGGATTAACACCGCTGCTAGCCGATCCACCACTTCCCCACGCCTTTTGATGGACATTTCGGAATCTAGCAACACGCGGTTCGCTTGCGCAGAGGTCAGCCGTTCGTCCCACAGATGCACCGGCAGCCGGAACTTCTTTTTTATTTCCTCGGCAAATATCTGCATTTTTTTGGATTGCGTGCCCTCCGCGCCACTCATTCTGAGGGGATATCCAATCACGATCTCGGTGACTTCATACTCGCGAATTACCTTCTCTAACTGGGCGTAATCCAAACGCTTATTCTGCCGCCGCATGGTTTGCAGCCCCTGGGCGGTGATGCCCAATGGATCGGAAACGGCCATCCCAATCGTCTTCGAGCCGACATCCAGACCAAGCACTCTGGCGCGACGCCCGAAGGTTGGCGGTGGCGGATCCGTGTTGTGGGTATCATCCGAGTTCACAGGGTGGATTATATGTTGCGAACTCAATTACGATAGCGCGGTGACCGACGACCTCATTCCTCGCGAACGAACTTCAATTCCGGCAGAGCCTCCCCGCAAAGAAAGGCCCCGCTATTGGGCGCAGAACCTTATCGGCGTGGGCGTTATCTTTGGTCTCTGTTACTACGGCGAATCGATCCTGGCAGTGCTGTTGGTTTCGGTGCTGCTGGCATTCGTGCTGGCACCGGTCGTGGATTTTTTCACATACATGAAACTGCCTCGCTCTCTGGCTGCGTTCATTGCATTACTGCTTCTTATGGCCGCGGCTGGAAGCGCGTTTTATTTTTCCTACAGTCAGGCGATGATTCTTTTGCAGGACTTGCCAAAGTACACGGTCCAAGTGCGAGAGGAAGTAGTGCGCTATCGCAAGAAGGCCGAAACTCTTGAGGTTTTAAATCCCGAGCAAAAAGGTGTGATGAACGTCCGTCCCGCGACGGACTGGAGTGACCTCCTCAAGCGCGGATTCGGCTCACTGACGGCACTGATGTTTGCCGCCTCGTTTGTTCCATTTCTCGCGTTTTTCATGTTGACATGGCAAGGACACGTGCGCTCAGCGACGGTCAGCCTCTTCTCCATGGAAAATCGGCAAACCGCCTATGTAACCTTGGGACTGATCTCCGCCATGATTCGCAGCTTCATGGTGGGCAATCTGGTGATCGGCTTCGCGCTCGGACTTGCCAGCACGGCTGTTTTCGGCCTGCTTCACCTTCCCTTTTTCTACTTCGTAGGTTTCATCAGCGGGTTTTTGAGCCTGGTCCCATATCTGGGCCCCGTCCTGGCCTTGGCCCCGCCCGTGTTTGTCGCCATCGGACACAACAGCTCCTCTGATTTCGTTTACATCTTTATGGCGGTCCTCGGCCTCCATCTGATCGCGCTGAATGTGTTGTATCCGATGTTCCTAGGCAAGCGCCTGCAACTGAATCCCTTAGCGGTAACTATGTCCCTGCTCTTATGGGCCTTTTTGTGGGGTGCAATTGGACTGCTGCTGGCCATCCCGATCACTGCGGCGATGAAGATTATCTTCGACCACGTGGAGTCGCTAAAACCCTATGGGGCTTGGTTGGGAGAGTAACCGGGTGGGAGCAGTACCTCAGAGGACGAGAAAGCGGTTATGCCACGAAATCGGCGGCTTCAGGAAACCTGAGTTTTGATTTCGCCAAAGCCTTCGAAAGCAGTTCCTCGATTTCCGCTTCTTCGCAGTTTTTCGCCATGGCCAGTTCGCTGACCAGCAGGTAACGGGCGCGCTCGAGCATCTTCTTTTCTCGGAATGAGAGCGGCTTTATTTCATTCAGAACCAGTAAACCCTTGAGAACGGAGGCAACTTCCAGCAATGATCCAGTACGCATGCGCTCCGAATTTTCACGGAAGCGGAACTTCCAGTCGGCATTGGTCTCGCATTCACCGTCGGTCAGAAAATCCACAATCTTCTGGATTTCACCGTTTTTCACTACCCGGCGCAGGCCCACCATTCCAACGTTGTGGAACGGGATCATTACTTTGAGGCTGCTGGAGCTAATTTTAAGGAGGTAAAACTTTTCGACAGTTGTGCCGGTAGTTCGGCTGCTGATTTGTTCAATGATTCCTACCCCATGATTGGGATAGACCACTTTGTCACCTATGTGGAACCCGCTATCAATGCTTAGCATAAGAAAGGAACCACCCGGTGGCTGGAAGCCTTGTAGCACAACCGTTTAATGGTATCCCAACGTGGGAACAAAGGCAATTTGGGGCCAAGAAATAGGCTTCTGCCGTGGCACAGCGGCGGCGGAAAACTCGCCTGATGCATATACTGTGCTCCGGCAATCGTTTTGTGAGGCGACCATGTTCCGACGCACTGTGGTTATTTGTGTTTTTGTTCTCGTTTCGCTAATTCCCCCAATCGTCGCAAAGAACAACAAAAAGCAAGTGCTTCAAGACGAAGTACTCCGTGCTCAAACGGTGGCCGTCGTAATTCGCCCCGGGGCAGGCGAACCTATAGCTAATCCTGTGGCTAATCGTACCGCCCAGGAGGACGTCGAAAGAGCAATCATGAGATGGGGCAGACTGCGTGTAGTTACTTCAACACAAAACGCAGATTTGATCATTGCAGTACGAAAAGGAAGTAAGCCTGGTCCAGTCATCTCTCATTCGCCCGCAGATGACCGGCCGATTATCTATCAGCCAACGGAAGATGGTGGGCGCGTTGGTGCTCAACGGGGCAGTCCTCCGGATTTGACCGGAAACAGTGGGCGTAGAGGACCGCAGGTCGAAGGTGAGATAGGCCCGCTTGAAGATACTTTTGAAGTTTATCGGGGCGGGCAAGACCCGCTCGATAGTCCCGCGATTTGGCGTTACATGGCGAAGGACGCATTAACGCCGCCTCGCGTGCCTGCAGTTGAACAATTTCGAAAAGCGATTGAGGAATCTGAAAAGCAGCGCCAGCACAAACCCTGAATGGGCCTGAGTCGCGGCTATTGGGATGGACCGGCTCTGAGTGTAAACCGCCTCAAAACCGGCTAAGCAAGGTTTATAATCCCCAACACATGACCGAGATTGGCAAAAAGAAACTGCAGGAAGAAATCAATCAGCTGGAACACGAACTAATCCACGATCTTCCTAAGGAAATCAAGAAGGCGGCCGCGCTGGGCGACCTCAGCGAAAACGCCGAATATCACATGGCGAAGCAACGCCAGGAATTCGTTAAGGCGAGAATTCGTCAACTCGGCAAGCGCCTGGCTGATTTCTCCCTTATCAATATGAACGACATTCCTAAGGACAAGGTCGGACTGGGCTCCACCGTGCGCGTTTTCGACACCAGCAAGAATGAAGAAATCGAATACAAGCTGGTGACCAGCGAGGAAGCGGATTTCGCCGCAGGCAAAATTTCGACCACATCCCCCATTGGTCGCGCCCTGCTCAACCAGAAAGTTGGAGACACGGTTGAGGTTGTCACTCCTAACGGTAAGCGCGAGATGGAAGTATTGACCCTCAGCACCATGTTCGACGAGGAGCAACTGAACGAGGCGAAGGCGGAATGACCTGGACCAGCTCCTTTGGCCGGGCTTGCGGAATCCTGCTAGACGCCATCGTCCGCTGGCTCGCATTGGCGCGTATTAATCCGAACGTCCTGACGTTTCTCGGGCTCGTAGTCAACACCATCGCCGCATTCCTATTCGGATACGCGAACGGCGACAACCAGGCGCGCATGTTTCGTTATGCCGGACTGGTAATTATAGGCTCCGGTTTTTTTGACCTCGTGGACGGCAGAGTCGCCCGTGCCAGCAACCAGGTGACACGGTTTGGCGGTTTTTTTGATTCGGTCATTGATCGCTACAGCGACGCTTCCCAATTTTTCGGATTGCTGGTCTTCTACTCTCGCGGAGATCGTTTCTTTTACGTAGTGCTGACCGCATTCGTGATGGTGAGCTCGATCATGGTCAGCTATACCCGTGCTCGCGCGGAGTCTCTGATAGGCTCATGCCGCGTCGGGTTTATGGAGCGTCCCGAACGTCTCGTGCTAGTAATTCTCGGAGCGCTATTCAACCGCATGGCCCCCGTACTCTGGGTGATTGCAATTCTTTCAACTATCACCGTGATCCATCGCATTCGTTACACCTGGACGCGCACTCACGACGTCGAGATCACTCCTCTGTCCAGCGAAGCTGCTTGAAACAACCTCCTAAAACCCTGTTCAGGAAACTACGTGACTGGAAATAAGCCGCCCGACAAGCCCGTGCTGGTGGTTCATGGCGGCGCATGGGCCATTCCGGATGACATGGTCGAAGCCCATCTCAACGGGGTCCGCAATGCCATGAATGCAGGATGGAGCGTCCTCGCACGGGGCGGCAGCGCGCTCGATGCGGTCGAAGAAGCTGTAGTCATCATGGAAGACGATGAGACTTTCGACGCAGGCCGCGGCAGCTTTCTGAACCGCGATGGAAAAGTACAGCTCGATGCCCTGATCATGGACGGCGCTACCCTCCGCGCTGGCGGCGTCGGTTGTGTGGAGCGGCTGCGGAATCCTATTCGCACGTCGCGCAAAATTCTGAGTGAAAGCCCGCATGTGTATTTTGTCGCTGAAGGCGCTGAACGATTCGCGGTCGAACACGGCGTCACGTTATGCAGCAACGAAGACTTGATCATTCCGCGCGAGCGTGAGCGCTTGCGCGAGTTTCAGTCGCGCCCGGAAGGCGCGAGCGACGGTTTATTCGCTCCGACTATTTCGCACGACACCGTGGGCGCAGTTGCTCTTGATGCCAATGGGAACGTTGCCGCTGCCACTTCCACCGGAGGCACTCTGAATAAAGCTCCCGGACGCTTGGGTGACTCTTCATTGATCGGCTGTGGCTGTTACGCCGACAACAAGTCAGCAGCGGCTTCCACAACAGGCTGGGGTGAGCCGATCATGAAGCTGGTGCTTGCCAAATGGGCAGCAGATCGCGTCGCTGCCGGCAATCTACCGCAGTGGGCGGCGGCAGAATCGATCAATTACCTGGAATCGAGATTGCAAGGCCATGGTGGAATGATCCTGCTGGACGCAGGCGGCCGTATTGGCATAGCTCACAACACGCCGAGGATGGCGTGGGCACTTAAGATAGAGCTCGTGGAAGAGTGTGGCATCGAACGTAAGTAGAATCTTCAGCAGTACGCAAATATTTGCACACGCCGTGTTCAGATTCACGGACAACTTATCCCCCGAAATTGTGTTCTTAAAGCCAGACCCAGGGCGCCCTCCGACATCCAAAACCAAGGAAATTTCTGTCCTTATGAATTTACGAGATCACAGTAATTGCGCTCTTATTCTCGCCGTTCTTGTAACTGTATTTGCAATACCTACTCACCTTGGCGCCCAAGCCCCGGGTTGCACTCCAGGGACTGTAAACAACACCGTCACCGTTTGCTCTCCAACCATGAATGGCGTGGTAGGAACGCCGGCACATGTGGTCGCCTCTACAACTGACTCCAATCCGGTCGTTACAGTTCAGGCTTATTTGGACAACTCACTCGTCTACCAGGCGAACGGGAACGCTGTGGACACTTACATCAAGCTTTCACTCGGCAATCATCTCGTCACGGTGCAAGCTTGGGACAACACTGGAGCCACGTTCAAAACCAACGTTCCGGTCAGCATGACTCCTCCATGCGTGCTCGCGTCCTCAAATCAGAAAGTGACAATTTGCACGCCCCCGGGCTGGACAACGCTGAGTTCTCCAGTTCACCTAGTCGCAGGAGTAACAGACTCGAATCCAGTTCAAGCAATCAACGTTCTTGTAGACGGCAAGCCTTACTACCAGACGAATTCCGCGCCGCTTGACGTATACGTGACGTCACTGGCGCCAGGCAAGCACACCTTAACGGTGTCTGCGAAAGACAGTACCGGCGTGGTGTTCAGCAGCGCCCGGACCGTCACCGCAACCTCCAATAGCGGCCTCACGAAGTTGAAGCACGTTATTTTTATGGTGCAGGAAAATCGCACTTTTGATAATTATTTTGGAAAGCTGGGCGCTTATCGCGTGTCGAAGGGCCTTCCGAACAACATTGATGGCATACCCTTGAATGCGACCCTTTACGACACGATCGGCAAGCCTGTGCATCCATTCCACTTTCAGACCGTGTGCCACGAAAACCTGAGTCCCTTCTGGA
>JBEEGK010000299.1:0-2819 GCA_041166845.1 Acidobacteriaceae bacterium | reverse complement strand
GGAATTTTCCTGAGAAACGCTTGCCGATTGTTGGCGCGCTGAGTCTAGCACCGCCCATGACGCGTCTTCCGGCATCTCTCCGGTCGAGGCAATACGAATTCGCAAAACGTCATCGCGCAGCGCCGTGATTTTCATGATCGCTCGCCCGCTTCGCACCTCGATACCGTTCTGTAAAGGAGTGCTTGCAGTAAATTCGTTTAATACAACCGAAGTGTTCGAAGCAGTTTTACTTTTGGCACTCGCGCTCTTGGCACTCGCGGGTCCCACCGGATCGGCAAGGCAGATGAAGGATGCAAAAAGTAAGCAAAAGGCGGCGGCAGGCGGTAGGTAGCGAGTTTTCATCTTGTTTTTAAAATCGTAGGATAACACTGGCGTTGCTCACGTCCAGACGGTGTTTATTGAAACAGTCCTGGCGTGATCGCGGATAGCACCACGTCGGCGAAGTCCGATGAAAGCGGGGTGTTCTGGACGAGGAGCCGGAAATACAGCGGCCCGTAAAGAATGTCTAGAATTGTGTCAGGATCCAGGTCTTTGATCTCGCCGTTCTTGATCCCTCGCTTCAACATTTCGCGCGCTTCGCGCCGTCTGGGCTCGACCCAGTGCTCGCGGAAGGCCTCAAGAATTTCTGGCTCCGACTGGCCGGCACCGATAACTGATGCAACGATTCGTCCCAGTGGGCTGCGAAACACCACCGTCCAACGCCGCATTTGATCGCGCAGGGCATTCTGCACCGATCCCTTAGACTTGAATCCCAATTCCTCTCCTACAACTGAAACGAAAGCGTCTATCACTAGGGCCGCCTTATTCGGCCACCACCGATAGACTGTCGCTTTGCCGACTTCGGCGCGCGCCGCAATGGATTCGATGGAGAGTTCGTTGAATCCGACCTCTTTCAGCAGGTCCAGCGTACTTTGTAGAATGGCTGTGCGGGCCTGTTCGCTGCGGGGGCGTCCACGTCCCCGTGCACTTGAGCGCTCAATCACTGCAGCAGACGATTTTGACATCTGCGACCACTCTAGCAGAATTTAAATCCGATACGACTCGTTTTTCATCTAAAGTGGACATATCGGAAATGACTGGTGAACTAGCTTTATGTGGATTGTTGCTCTAGCGCTACGCCGGCCATACACCTTTGTGGTCATGGCTTTGTTGATCCTGATTTTGAGTCCGGTGGTTATTCTTCGCACGCCCACCGACATCTTCCCCGAGATCAACATTCCGGTCATAAGCATTGTGTGGAACTACACCGGGCTATCCCCGCGCGACATGTCCACACGCATCACCTCTGTGACCGAGCGCGGACTCACCACGCTGGTCAACGATATCGAGCACATCGAATCGCAATCGTTGACCGGCGTAGCGGTGGTTAAAATTTTCTTTCGCCCCACGGCGAATATTCAAACCGCGCTGGCGCAGGTCACTGCAATTTCCCAGACCGCGATTCGGCAATTGCCGCCCGGGACCACTCCTCCACTGGTCATCCAATATTCTGCGTCGAGTGTTCCCATTCTGCAGGTCGGATTAAGCAGTAAGATTCTCCCCGAGCAGCAGTTGAATGATTTCGCCCTGAACTTTCTGCGTACGCAATTGATCACCGTGCCTGGCGCCGCGATTCCGTATCCATACGGCGGGAAGTCGCGTCTGGTTTCGGTGGACATTGACACCCCCGCCATGCAGGCCAAGCACCTGACACCGGTGGACGTGGTAAATGCCATCAGCGCGCAAAATCTGATTTTGCCCTCCGGTACTGCGAAACTTGGGCCCCTCGAATATCAGGTGGAGTTGAACGCCAGTCCGCAAACCATTGCCGAATTGAACGATCTGCCGATCAAGACCGTGGGCGGCACCACTATTTATATTCGCGATGTCGCTCATGTGCGCGATGGGTTCTCTCCCCAGACCAACATCGTCCACCAAGATGGAGTACGTGGCACCTTGTTGAGCGTCTTAAAAAATGGAGACGCGTCCACCATTGACATCGTCAAGAACGTGCGCGCCATGCTACCCCGGATCGCGCAAACTCTGCCCCAAGATATTTTGATCACACCCTTGTTCGATCAATCCCTTTTTGTGCGGGCTGCCATTCAAGGTGTTGTTCGCGAGGCGTTGACGGCCGCGTGCCTTACGGCTGCGATGATCCTTCTATTCCTCGGGAACTGGCGCAGCACTTTGATCATCGCCATTTCTATTCCGCTCTCGATTTTAAGTTCCGTCATCGTGCTCAGCGCTCTGCACCAAACTTTCAACATCATGACTCTGGGAGGTCTGGCCCTCGCCGTTGGCATTCTGGTGGACGACGCCACCGTAGAACTTGAAAATATCGAGCGTAACCTAGGAATGAAGAAAGAGCTCAAGGAGGCCATCCTCGATGGAGCCAAGCAGGTTGCGGTACCAGCCTTGGTATCAACGCTGGCGATTTGCATTGTGTTTGTTCCTATGTTTTTTCTCACGGGAGTCGCGCGTTATCTTTTCGTTCCGCTGGCGGAAGCGGTGGTCTTCGCCATGCTTGCCTCGTATTTACTTTCGAGAACGCTGGTTCCCACCCTGGTCATGTATTTGTTGAAGGGTCACGAGGAAGATTCGCATCGCAGAAAGACGAGTCTCTTCGGACGTTTCCAGGCCGGTTTTGAACGCGGGTTCGAGCGACTGCGTAATTCTTATCACGCCTCTCTGGAAAGCGTCATGGAACATCGTGGCCTTTTCGTGACGCTGTTTCTGGGGTTTTGTCTTCTGTCGGGCGGATTGATTTTCGGCCTGGGCCGCGACTTTTTCCCTGACGTGGATGCCGGTCAGTTTCGGCTGCATGTCCGCGGCCGCGC
>JBEEGK010000298.1:0-4757 GCA_041166845.1 Acidobacteriaceae bacterium | reverse complement strand
AAACCCACAGAAAGGGCTGCCTGCAATCGAAGCGAAGTCGCTCATTTTCAATGCGGAACCCGATTTTCGAGAGAAAAGTCGCATTCGCCACCCTTGAACCTTGGTAACTGGAGCAGAAGTCCGCAAGGATAGAAAATAGGTCTTCCATGAATGAAGAGACCCAATCTGAAGATCGAAAGGCGGAACCTTCGAGCGTGTCTTCACAAAACCCATTAGACAGCTCGTGGAGCACCTTTCGCGCGCATGTGTCCAAAACGCCGCGCTGGGCGTGGATCGTCCTGGGAGTGTTTCTAACAACCGCACTTTCAATGGCTCTCTACACCCGCATTCTCGTCAAGAATGACGCGTTGCTTAATCTGCGTGTGCAACACACTTATCGCAGCGCGAAGTTGTCCGTCTGGATTGACCGAGACCTCACTTACACCACAAAGCTGACTGGCGCGGCGAAGAAAAAATCTGGACCGACGTCGGAGGCAGTGCAGAGCACGCTGGCGGAATCGTTGACGATTCCTTCCGGCATCCATGAACTGCGCGTGCAGATCACTGCCGAAGACGGTACCGTCCGCGACAAAACTATCTCCGGAGCCATTCCATCCGGCAGTGAACGGACGTTATCCATCTCCGCCCGGCGAAGCAATCTTTCGTTGAACTGGAAGGACTCATCATTCATGACGGCGAGCTCGGCCTCTGCCTCGACTCCTCCGCCAATTGGGATTCAACGCTACCTGGTAATGACCGTAATCGGATCCATAGTCTCAGCCATCACCGGATTCGCAGTAAGAGAATTCCCCAAGCAGCTAAGCTCCCGCGAAGAAAAAGCCTAAGCCCTCGTCAGCCTGCAAAAAATCCACTCGTGTGGCGCGGGCGCCCTCGCCCGCGAAATCTTATCAACAAGCGTGCTGGAGAACTTCGGAGGCTTGCGCCGTCATCTGTGTCATGACAACCTCAGTTGCTGCATTTTAACAGCGGGCTCTGAGTAGTTACATAAAACAAAAAAAGCCCCGCCTTTTGAGCGGGGCCTTCCAACTCGCGGGCGAGGGCGCCCGCGCTACACAGTCCTAGTACATGCCTTCCATACCGCCGCCGCCGTGTCCACCGCCCATGGGAGCGTTCTTCTTCTCCTCTGGGATTTCCGAAACCAGGGCTTCGGTGGTGAGCATCAGGGATGCGATGGATCCGGCATTCTGCAATGCGGTGCGGACGACCTTTGTCGGGTCGAGCACGCCTGCCTTAACCAGATCTTCGTACTGATCGCTGAACGCGTTGTAGCCGTAGTTCGGATCCTTCGCGTCGAGCACTTTTCCTAGAACGATCGCACCTTCTTCGCCGGCATTCTCGGCGATCTGGCGCAGCGGTTCCTGGATAGCGCGCTTCACGATGTTGACTCCGATTTGCTCGTCGCCCTGAAGTTTCAGGCCGTCGAGTGCCTTCGCGCTACGTGCAAGAGCTACTCCGCCGCCCGGGACGATGCCTTCTTCCACGGCAGCGCGGGTCGCGTGCATAGCGTCTTCAACGCGGGCTTTCTTCTCTTTCATTTCTGTTTCGGTTGCGGCGCCGACTTTGATCACGGCTACGCCACCGACCAACTTCGCCAACCGCTCCTGCAGTTTCTCGCGGTCGTAGTCGCTGGTGGTCTTATCAATCTGGCTGCGGATTTCCTTTACGCGGCCTTCGATATCGCCATGCTTGCCTTTACCTTCGACGATGGTGGTGTTGTCCTTATCAATGGTGACCTTCTTGGCTTGTCCAAGATCGGCGATCTGCACGTTTTCGAGCTTGATGCCGAGGTCTTCGGTGATGGCCTTGCCGCCGGTGAGGGTGGCAATGTCCTGCAGCATAGCTTTGCGGCGATCGCCGAAGCCAGGAGCCTTAACGGCAGCGACTTGCAACGTGCCACGCAACTTGTTGACGACCAGGGTCGCCAGCGCTTCGCCTTCAACGTCCTCAGCGATGATGATCAGCGGCTTGCCGCTTTTCGCGATCTGTTCCAGCAGCGGGAGCAGGTCTTTCATCGAGCTGATTTTCTTTTCGTTGATCAGGATGTAGGCGTTCTCGAGGCTGACTTCCATACGCTCGGGGTCAGTGACGAAGTAAGGAGAGAGGTATCCGCGGTCGAACTGCATACCTTCGACCACTTCCAGCTGGGTTTCGAGGGTCTTCGACTCTTCGACTGTGATGACGCCGTCCTTGCCGACCTTCTTCATGGCCTCGGCAATGATCTTGCCGATGGTCTCATCGTTGTTGGCGGAAATCGTGCCAACCTGAGCAATCATGTCTCCGGTCACGGGCTTGGACAGTTTGTCCAGTTCGCCCTTGCCGCGCTCGCCGGTCTTCTTGTCAATCTCGCCAGCGATCACGCCAATAGCCTTTTCAATGCCGCGCTTCAGGGCCATTGGATTGGCTCCGGCTGCAACGGTCTTCACGCCTTCACGGAAGATGGCTTGTGCGAGGACGGTGGCGGTAGTGGTACCGTCTCCGGCGACGTCGGAAGTCTTGGAAGCGACTTCGCGGACCATCTGCGCGCCCATGTTTTCCTGTGCGTCGCGCAATTCGATTTCTTTTGCCACGGTCACGCCGTCCTTGGTGATGGTCGGGGAACCGAATTTCTTTTCGATCACAACGTTGCGGCCCTTGGGGCCAAGGGTCACCTTCACGGCATCTGCCAGAAGGTTCACGCCGCGCAGGATCGCCTGTCGCGACTCTTCCCCGTGTACGATTTGCTTTGCCATAATTTTTTTCTCCTAAGATTTAAAAGTTAAATGTTCATTCCGAGCGGCCTTCTTTGGCCGTAGTGAGTTCGTCCCCGCGTGCAATCGCTTTGCGATTGCAATAAAGCGCGAGACGAACATCCTTACTTAGCGGCGCGAGCCGACTATCTCTTTTTTGCTGCTGGTTGATGCTCCGGAGGTCGTGCCGCTGATCACGCCGAGGACTTCCTCTTCGCGCATGATGATGAAATCTTCGCCGTCCAATTTGATCTCAGTGCCGGAATACTTTCCGAACAGGATGCGGTCTCCCGCCTTCACATCGAGAGGATGAACTTTGCCTTCTTCGTTGCTTTTGCCCTTACCGCAGGAGATTACTTCGCCCTCCTGTGGTTTATCTTTGGCGCTGTCGGGGATAATGATTCCGCCGCGGGTGGTGCCTTCTTCCTCGGTCCGACGGACCAGGATACGGTCGTGCAGTGGGGTAAACTTCGTAGCCATGCGTGTAGACTCCTTTCGCTCGTATTCAGTTGAATTTTGGGTTAGATTGCTGAAGACCGACGCTTCCGATCTCAAACTTAGCACTCAATGTCAGCGAGTGCTAAGTCTAAAGGATGAGTGAAGTACTGTCAAGGCGAGGCGCGCAAAACCTGAGGAAATGTCCGATATGGAACAGCCACTTTTATATTTAATTGTATGAAGATCACGCTCATCTTCGCTATGTCATTGCTATGGAATGGCTTACCTTCCCCGATATATGCTCAGACCCATGAGACGGCCTCGGTTCATTTTTCAGTTTTGAAGGAATCCAACGGCGGCCCGGTCAGAAACGCTGGGGTGGTTTTACATCCGGTGAAGAAAGACGGCAAGCAGGAGCGCGGAGGGCTGGAGCTCAAGACTGACGCCGAGGGTAACGCCACCTATGATGGCGTCCCGTACGGCAGGCTGCGGATCCAGGTGCTGGCACCGGGCTTCCAAACCTATGGTGAAGATTTTGAGGTAAACCAGCCTAGTCTCGAGATCACCGTCAAATTGAAAAGACCCAGCGGACAGTATTCCATTTACGACGAGCATCCGGAGAAGGACAAAGGGCAAACCAGAGAACCTGATAAACAGCCGGAGAAGCAATAATCGACTGCGGAGAAATGATTCATGGATTACTTGCTAAAAACCGAACCTACCAGTTATTCCTTCGCCGATCTGGAGCGCGATAAGCAGACGATATGGGACGGCGTCACCAACCCCGTCGCAGTGAGGCATCTCCGCGAGATGAAGGCCGGCGACCGACTTGTGATCTACCACACCGGCGACGAAAAGAGCGCGGTCGGAACGGCGCTTGTAGTGTCGGTAGATGCAGACTATCCAAAGAATCCGCGCGTGACCATAAAAGCCGGCAGCGCAGTGAAGAATCCAATCACGTTGGCCGAGATGAAATCCAATAAAGATTTCGCGGAGTCACCTCTGGTGCGGCAGGGACGCTTAAGCGTGGTCCCACTCACAAGCGGACAATACAAATTTCTGACAGGCGCGTGATCAAGCAGAATATTTTAGCTGGCCAGCTTGCGAAGAAATTCGTGTTCGTCGAGGCGGTATTTGAAGGCCTTGCGTCCGTCTATAAAAACTACCGGAACTTCGTCGGTGAACTTACGCTTAAGTTCATCGTCGCTGTCCACGTCAACCTCGTGCAGGACAAAGCCTCCCCGGCGATGAAGCTTGCCCAGGGTTTCCTTGACGATCTCGCACAAGTGGCATCCGCGTCGTGAGTAGACAACAACTTCACGTAGTCCCGACATGCCCGGAGTCTATCAAGGTAGTTCAGAGGTAATCCATCATTTCTTTGTAAAAAAGTGTCAGTAGTGCAGGAAGAAAACGCTAAGGCGCGTGAACGCGCAACAGATTACAATCCCCTAACCATGTCGAGTTCTTCAGGCAAGCCTCTGCGGGGAAGGTCGGTAATGGTTACCGGCGGTGCCCGCCGCCTGGGACGAACTATCGCTTTAGCTTTGGCTGAAGCTGGTGCCGATATAGCAATAACGTTTTTGCAGTCTAGCG
>JBEEGK010000297.1:0-16279 GCA_041166845.1 Acidobacteriaceae bacterium | reverse complement strand
TGGGAGATATCCACTCCTTGCGATCGCAGCTTTTCAAGAGCTGTGCCGGCCGTGTACCAATCCACTCCAGTTTTAGGATCACGCAGGTTATTAAATGTC
This sequence comes from Acidobacteriaceae bacterium, assembly GCA_041166845.1. GTDB lineage: Bacteria > Acidobacteriota > Terriglobia > Terriglobales > Acidobacteriaceae > JALYIM01. Next base: position 16,180 of record JBEEGK010000297.1, on the reverse strand, counting down.
GCAACGTCTCGACGAGCCAATAGGCTCTTCCCGAGGCGTCCGATGTAAGAAGCTGCCACTACCGCTCCTTTGGGCAATTGGCGCTCGATGGTGAAGTTCCATACGTATTCGGTGGGCGCGTGCAGGTTTGAGTCCAGCGACTGCTCAATCCGTTCGCCGAAGGTGTTGATGCCATCCAGCGTACTCGCACTCGCTGGAAACGTCAGATTGCTGGGAACGGTACCGCCCGCAGTCCCAATCAAGGGTCTGACATCCTGGCCAAAGCCTGTGAATTGCGGACCTAGTGATCCCGCTGTGATGTCGAAGGTGTTTGCATGGTTGGTGAAGTTGGAAACGAAACCCAACGTATTATTCAAGTCGAAGTCCACTGCAAGAGCCTGGCCGTAATAGTCGTTGTTGAGTGCAAAGCCAGTGCGCAGCGCCGTTTTGCCTCCATCTGGCGACCAGGCAAGAGCAAATCGCGGCTGAAAATTATTTTTGTCCCAGTTATACAACGGCTTACCGCCGTTGGCGGGACCGGAACGGTTGATCACGATAGGATCCACGAAGTTCGTCCCTTGCTGACCGGCAGCGACGCGCTTTGCGAAATACTGTCCCAAGGGCAACGTGGGCTGCACCTCGAATCCGTGGGTTTCATAAACTGGACGCTCGAGACTGTACCGCAACCCAAGCGTGAGAGTAAGGCTGGGACGGACCTTCCAACTATCCTGTACGTACTCATCGAAGGCTTGGGTGGCGAAAGTTCGAACGGCGGGAGAGCCCGAAGGCAGGAGCGTGCCGTCCTTAGCAAAAGTGAAGTTTGCGGTCATTTCGGTAAAGCGTCCGATGATAGCGGAAGCCGCGTCACGCACCTCTCGCGTTGACGACAGAAGACCTCCGGCGCCCGGCAAGTTGTTCGCGTCCAGGTAGCTCTGGAAAGCGTCCGGAACGCCTGCTCCGGCGCCAGCATAAAAAGACGGATTGGTCTCCGCAAAATCAAAGGCGCTCGCGAAGTCGACACGCTGATTGCTAATCAACCGGACGTTACCTCCAAACTGCACGGTATGATTCCCGTGGATCCAGGAAACATCATCCGTAATATTGTGAACGGGCGTCACTCGCGAGACGGGATGGAGTTCCCCCGTATTTTGGAACACAAATCGAAATGCGGTGTCGTTCCCAGTGCTGTCGCCTCCTGACGTATAAGCTTGCCGGGTTAAGCCATAACGGAAGTTGTTCACCCAGTTGTTTCCGATTGTCCAAGTGTGGCCGGCGGCCAATCCCCAGTTGTGGCTCCAAACTTGCGGAGGAGTTGTTCCGGGCAACCATTGTGGAAGTGTCTGATGGTCGGATTGAACTTGCAGCCGGACGAAGGCTGTCTGGTTGTTGGCCACGTTGAAATCGAGCTTCGCGGTATGGGAGTTGAGCCGGGTCGGAGTGGGTGCGTTGAAGCGGAATCCACCTGTATTGATTTGGTCACCGGTGGTGGTGTCGTTATTGGGAAATTTTGCGGCAGCGTCAGCCAATGCAGTCAACGCTGCGGGATTTATTCCAGCGTCTGAGTAAACCTGCTGATTTTGAGCCAAATTCAATGACGCCGATTGGAAGGAGGTGCAAGATGGGTCGGTGCAATACTGATAGTTAATTGTCCCTTGGCCGAGACTCGCGAGTGGGACAAGTCGGCTGACGCTTTGGCTGCTGGCGTCACGCCTGCCGGCGTAGTCATAAAAGAAAAATGCCTTGTTCTTAAATATGGGGCCACCAATCGCACCTTCGAAGGTATTCCGTTGAAGAGGTGGCCGGGCAACTTGCGGGGTGGCGTGATTATTAAACCAATCATTCGCAGTGAAACCGCGGGAGCGATAAAACTCTGACGCAACTCCGTGCCAGTTATTTGTTCCCGACTTGGTGGCGATGTTTATTTGGGAGCCCGAAGAGCGGCCCTGATTAGCGTTTCCATTCGCCGTCGTTACTCTGAATTCTTCAACTGCCTCAGAATTCAGGCGAAGAACCGGCCCCGCAGTAATGTCGCCCCGATCATTGTCGAGGGCACCGATGGTCAAACTATTTGTGCTGCGGGGAATTTCGGCATTGCCCGTTTGCGCGTTATTGATATCTACCCCGTCTAATGTGACGTTCGACTGGTCGGCTCTGGCTCCCGTAACGTAGCCTTCGCGCGTCGAACCGGGTTGCAAACTGAGAAGATCAATCACGCTGCGTGCTTCCAGTGGAAGCTGCGTTATCTGTTGCGAAATAAAGTTATTGCCGAGTGTGGCGTCCTGAGTGTTAATCAACACTTCCTGGGCCGCAGCCTGCACTTCAACGGTTTCGCTGGCGGCGCCGATCTGTAATTGGACACTCGCGTCGGTGGGTTTCCCGATCAACGCTTGCACGTGATCAGTGACGTTCTTTTTGAACCCCTTCGCCTCTACTTCCATGCTGTATTCGGCGGGTGGAATCAGATCGAACACATACGTACCCGCATCAGTGGAAACGGTGCTGCGCTTCCCATTGGTCTCTACATTCGTAATCGTTACGTTCGCGCCCGAGACTAGCCGTCCAGCGGGATCTGTGATCGTTCCGCGTATTGTTGATGTTCCGGTTTGGCCGAATACTGGTAAAGCGGCCATCAACGCCACGATTGAAACCACTACCTTGAGAGAACGCATACAATCTCCTGAAATTAATTGCGGGGATGTTGAATTGTCCGGACATTCTGCAATGACGAGATGAAGCTTTTCAAGCATTAAAAATAATAGTGAAGATAATTCTCTATGTGGCAGCAGACAAATGGCATTTGCTGCGTTGACAGAGAGGGACGAGGCACCAAAAAACGAACCCCGAAAGGCATAAAACAGGGATGGATTAGCGGAAAGTACGTTTTGGGGTCGTCCCCTAATACTTTTGAACCCGTACCTTTAGGACGGGAACTCATCCCAACAATGCTTTCTCTTGGCGCTTACAAAAGTAAAACTTGCATGGCTATTTAGGGTTGAATTGTCAAGTTTATTGATTGGTGAAAAGGAAAACTTCATGAAGCCAGCAAATAAGGGTTGGTTAGGATCTCCATTGCTATCGCTTATGTAGTGTTTTCGATTCCACAATCAACGGATGGTCAAGCCCAACGGCCAAAGAAGCAATTGTTGAGCGCTCTCAAAGCTGCTGTTGCCGCAACAGCCTTTGATTCTACTGGTTCTGGGAAAGAAGGCGCGTGCAGCAAACCGCCCTACACTGATTTCGATTTTTGGATTGGCAAATGGATCGTTAAACTTCCACAAGGCCAGCCGGCAGGCGTGAACGAAATCACGCGCGAACAGGATGGATGTTTGCTGGTGGAACACTGGACATCAGCACGCGGAAAAGAAACCGGGTCCAGCTTCAATTACTACGATGTCCGCGACAAACGTTGGCACCAGTTGTATCTGGACAATTCCGGTAACGCAGGCGCTTACCCGGCGATGAGTGGCGGCTTACAGGATGGGCGGATGGTCCTGCTTACTGATGAGCACGATTCCCCGCTGTCGCGTTGGACTTGGTATGTCGTTTCCCCTGGCAGGGTGCGCCAAATGGCAGAGCAATCGAAGGATGGAGGCAAAACATGGTCTATCTTTTGGGATTCCATTTATGAACGGGAAGCTCAGTGAAGTTGCGCTCAGTCATGCGTTTTCATACCAACCAGAAATTGAAAGGCACGGACGAAATTTGGTGCCGGGAGCGGGACTTGAACCCGCACGCTTATTAGGCACAGGCTCCTAAGACCTGCGTGTCTGCCAGTTCCACCATCCCGGCGCAAAATTATTCTATCGCACGTATTGTGGCCCGGGCGTCCTCGCTCTTTGGCACGCGCCTTCCTTCTCTTGCCGTTTGCCGATAAACTGAATCCCTTATGAACAATCCTACGCAGCCGAATATCAAGTTGGTCAATACTCCGGAGTATCGCGAAAATTACGCAAACAGCGTGCAAGTACGGGTCAACGTATGGGACTTTTTTCTGGTATTCGGAACCATGCAGCAGCAGACCGAAACGCAGGTCGAGGTGCAGAATTTTCAGGGGATTTATCTCAGTCCGCAGCAGGCGAAGGCGCTGATGTCCATCCTGCAACAAAATGTGGTGAACTACGAAAGCGCTTTTGGAGAAATCAAACTCGATCCGCGCATGACCACACCGGGGCCGGTTCACTGACCCTCAGCGTGCGGAATGCGTCACTTCCCTTCCGTAGATTCGAGTCCGCGAAGCTCTTCGCGTTGCTTTTCTTTTTCCTATTTCTAACGCACCTCCCTCTTCTTCATCTGCCCTATTTTTGGGACGAAGCGGGCTACTACATTCCCGCGGCGCGCGATCTCTTTCTTAGCGGGTCGTTGGTTCCTCACTCGACACCATCGAACGCGCACCCCCCGCTGCTCATGGCTTATCTGGCGATGTGGTGGAAACTGGCAGGCTTTAGCATCGTCGTGACCCGGATGGCGATGCTTTGCGTTTCAGCATTCACGTTGCTCGGAGTTTTCCGTCTCGCGCAGCGCGTTGCGAACTCTGAAGTTGCCTGTGGTTCCTTGATCTGCACGGCTCTGTATCCTGTATTTTTTGCCCAAAGCTCGCTTGCTCATCTCGATCTGGCGGCAGCAGGCTTGACGCTCTGGGGACTGCTCGCCTATTTGGAGCGACGACCGGCGGCGACGTTGATCTGGTTTTCCTTAGCGGCTTTGACGAAGGAGACCGCCATTCTGGTGTGCGTGGCGCTCCTTGCCTGGGAGACTTTCTCGCCATTTCTGGGGAAGAGTTGGCCGAGGAATTCAGAGGAGCCGGCACATAAACGCGGATTCGATGTCTTAATTCTGCTCGTTCCCGCGATTCCGCTGGCACTCTGGTATCTCTATCACTACCAGCGAACGGGCTTCGTATTCGGTAACCCGGAATTTTTTCGCTACAACGTGCAAGGCACGATGCATCCGCTCCGTGTCGTGCTCGCACTATTGATACGAGTGTGGCAGACCTTCGGATATCTGAATCTCTACGTGCTTACATTAGCCACGATCTTTGCGATGTGGCGCCCTACGCTCAAAAACACAAAAACGAATAACGACAGAAATCGCATTGCTTTTGCGGTTCAATTCACATTTCTTGCTGTGGTGCTCACCTACATGTGCGCAATGGCGGTGATCGGCGGAGCGGTGCTGTCACGCTATATGCTGCCCGTAATCCCGCTGGTGATTATTACTTGCGTTTCCACGCTCTGGCGCCGTGTTCGATTGTGGTGGGCCGTGCTGGCGCTCGTATTACTCGGATTCGTCAGTGCCTTGTTTCTGAATCCGCCCTATGGATTTTCGCCCGAGGATAATCTGGCCTACCGCGACTACATTCAATTACACCAGCACGCGGAAGCCTTTCTAGAGGCGCACTATCCGATGTCGCAAGTGCTGACGGCATGGCCTGCGAATGATGAACTCACTCGCACTTATCTGGGCTATGTGAGCCATCCCCTGCGGGCCGTTCGAATCGAGGACTTCACTGTCGAAAATTTGTTCTCCGCCGCTGACCAGCAACCCAGTTCCGATGTTGCGCTGGTATTTTCGCTGAAGTATGAACCTCCGCGCTCTCCCTTCGATCGCTGGCGCGTTTGGCAGGAATGGAAAACACGTTTCTTCGGCTACCATCGCGACGTTCCGCCTGACGTCGCTGCTCATATCCTCGGCGGGCGCGTGGTGTATCGGGATGAACGTCAGGGGCAATGGATTGCCGTCATTGAATTGGATCGAATTCAGGAAGCGCTTGCTCAGACACACACTGTCATCAGGTGACAGGAATGCGTCTTCACGATCAGCCAAACGTCGAGACCGATTCTTAATTGTAAGGAATCACGCGCGGCCAGCGTCAACTGCACTTTCATCTCGACTCCGCAGTCTACTTTCGCCATCACGATCACATCGCGCTTTTCCAGATAAATTAGTTCTCCCAGAAGTATGTTGCGAGCGCTCAGACCCACGGGCTTGTTCACCGCCAGCAGGATGTCGCCGGCGCGAATTCCAATTCGAATGGTGGAACCAACCTCCGCGCGCACCAAGGGGGTTTCCAATTGCACGCTGGTACCGGCGATATGACATGACATGGTGCCGCGGTCCGCGTGCGCCGCCGTTACGGTGGCCTCAAGAATGTTTTCGAATTCTGAAAGCTCGGCCACGGTTTCCTGCCATGGACTACTCATCACCTCGTGCGGGACACCCTGAGCGATTAATAGTCCATTTTCAAGAACTATCATCCGCTCGCCCAGGGCGAAAACCTCCACACGGCTGTGGGTAACATAAAGGATGGGAATGCGGTGGGCAGCATTCCACGCGCGCAGATCGTCCATAATCTTGCTCTTGGTGGCGGCGTCCAGTCCGGCAAGCGGTTCGTCGAGCAGCAGCGCCGAAGGATCGGTCACCAGAGCGCGCGCCAGCGCCACCCGCTGACGCTCGCCACCGGATATTTGAGCGGGTTTGCGGGAATGCAAGTGCGCGATCCGAAACGATGCCAATATTTTCTCGGCGCGGTCTTTGCGTTCATCCGCGTTAAGTCCAGAGAGTCCATACTCAACATTTTTTCGAACGCTAAGATGCGGAAACAATGCGAGGTCTTGAAAAACGTATCCCATACTCCGGTGCTGCGGCCGGATGTTTACATTTTCGTTTCGATCGAAGAGCACACGTCCAGCCACGGAAATCGTGCCTCGATCCGGCTCGATCAGACCAGCAATGCATTCCAAAAGCGTGGTCTTCCCCGCCCCGGAAGGTCCAAAGACGATCGTGATACCGGCTGGCAACTCCAGAGTAACGTTGAGGTCGAAGCTACGCTCAGAGCTCTGAAGTTTTTTTTCGATCTGCAAGGAAACAGAAGAATTCGCCGTGTTTCGCAACTTGTCATTCACCGGATTGTCATTGCGCTTTGCTTCCACGGCAACACCGTCCAAATTCTAGGGTTGATCGCGGACACCGAGCGTAGCCGACGCCGCCAGCAATCCCACCAGGATGGTGAGCAAGAGCGCCTGCCATTCCATAGATACGTCTCAATCTTCAACTGCGCCGAGTTCCCATCACGGGCGCGACTCCTCCGCCGATGTTCAGCGGTCACAAAGGATACCGCACTGGCGTTCCTAAAATCGTTGTCGAGAGATCTTTCTCGAGATAGCGCGATTTACAACCTCGATGTCGCTCCTTCCACTGCGAACTTTCAAGATGTTGTCACGCTTTCTTGCTCTGGACTACCTCCGCTAAGCACCTGTGGACTTCTCCCATCTCAAATACCCTATGGCAATGTCGGAGACGCGTCGGCCCAACTCTCCATATCAACGACCGCGCCGGTCGGCGGTCCTTGCGTTTGGCCTTTCTCTCCCCGCGTTAATCTTAATTAGATTCAAACGTGGCCCAAGTCACCGAATGCATCATTCCCTCCTGTTTTTCTTCCTGCTGTTCGGGCTTACGCTCGCTGGCTCAGAACTTGCATGTGGAGGCGGATTACAGGGTAAAGGGAATTCCACTGGGCTACCCGGCACTCCTGCTACAAGCTATTCAATTACCGTGACCGGATCTTCCAGCTCTTTCACACATAGCATCCAGGTAACTATGATCGTGAAGTAGGTTTATCTGCTCGACGTTCTTTCAACTTCACCAGACTCATCAATACGAGTCTTCCGCACCTTCTCTGATATTCTGTCGCTGCTTATCTCCACAGATATTTTGAAGATCGGGCCTTCTGCGCCTGTGCGATTACTGAACTGAACTAATTCGGAGGCAAGAATGGGTTTCGACTTTTCCGGCAAGCGAGTTGCGGTTTTAGGTGCAGGAAAAATGGGCGGGATCCTGCTTAAAGCTCTCTTGGAAAAGGGATTGTTTTCCCGCGACACGACTCTTGCCACCATCCAGCATGAAGACAAAACGCGCGGGCTTTCGGAAAAACTTGGCGTTACCGTCGGCACCGACAATCTCTCTGCCGTGAAAGATGCGGATATCATTTTCATCAGTGTGAAGCCGCAGATGGTGCGCGATGTGTTGGAGCAGATCCGTCCGAATGTCACCCGCAAACAAATTCTTATCTCGGTGGCGGCATCGGTCTCCACCAGCCAGATTGAAAAAGGATTGGGCATCGAAGCGGCTGTAGTGCGCGCCATGCCGAACACACCGTCCTCTCACGGATGCGGAATGACCGCCCTGTGCAAAGGAAAATTCGCCGGCGCCCGCGACATGGAAATTGCCTGCGCGCTCTTCGACGTAATCGGCAGAACTGTTGTCGTTGATGAAAAACATATGGACGCCGTCACTGGGCTATCTGCAAGCGGTCCGGCGTATATCTACATCATCCTTGAGTCTCTCGCCGAAGCCGGTGTCAAAGTCGGCTTGCCACGCGACGTTGCCACTCTTCTCGCGGCGCAAACTACTCTTGGCGCCGCAACGGTTGTGCTCCAAAGCGGAGACCATCCTGCGCTCCTCAAAGACGCGGTCACTACTCCTGCCGGATGCACGATTGATGGCATCATGGAACTCGAGGAAGGAAAACTTCGCGTGACTCTTATTAAAGCTGTGGTGAAGGCCGCCCAGCGCGCAAAGGAACTGGCGTTCAGTTAGCGATCTTATTCCGATCGGAACCGCGGCTTAGATGAATATGAAGGTCCACACCGAATACATAACTTTTCATACCAAGACACCTCGCGAATACATCCACATCACCCCGCAAATCGAAGCCATCGTTGCTAAGAGTGGGGTGAAAGAAGGCATGGTACTGGTCTCAGCCATGCATATCACTGCCGGTGTTTATGTGAACGATAACGAGTCGGGGCTGATCGAAGACATTGACCAGTGGCTTGAAAAATTAGCGCCCTTCAACAAAAACTACCAGCATCATCAGACCGGAGAAGACAACGGAGATTCTCATCTGAAAGCTCTGCTGATTCATCATGAAGTAATTGTGCCAATAACTGCCGGCAAACTGGACTTCGGGCGGTGGCAGAGAATCTTTTACGCGGAATTTGATGGCCGCAGGGACAAGCGGGTAGTAGTAAAAGTGATGGGCGAATAATTTTCAATTAAGCTTGAAAGCTTCCTAGAAAGATCCCCGGAGATTGTATGAGCGCCGACGAACTTCAAGAATTGCAGGAACATGCCGAACACGCGAAACACAATCCAGATCTCGCGCCCGTCTCATTGACCATGGCAATTGTGGCTGTGCTGGTGGCGACCGTCGCGCTGCTGGGGCATCGCGCTCACACTGAAGAAGTGGTTTTGCAGAATAAAGTCAGCGATCAGTGGGCCTTCTACCAGGCCAAGAATATTCGCCGGCATACCGACGAGTTATTCGCGGATATCGCTTCCGTAATCACATCAAAAGACGCCGAGCACACTAACACGTTGCGGGAGAAATATCTCGCAGAAGCGGAGCGCTACAAAGACGAGCAGAAAGAACTGGATACAGAAGCCCATAAGCTCGAGCAGGAAACAAATCAGGAGAGAAAACGCGCAGACCGCTTCGACTTAGCGGAAGTGTTTCTTGAGATCGCTTTGGTGATTACGTCGATCACGCTGCTCTCCGGACGAAGGATCTTCTGGCACATGGGAATTGTGATGTCCTGCCTTGGCATCGCCGTGGCAGTCACTGGGCTGCTTATCCACTGACGCGCATCTCGGGGTCGCGAATGCGCCGCTTATTTAAGGTGACGAACTCTCGGCGATCCTGACCAGCCTGCGGCAGTTCTTTCGGACCGGAGCCGTCACTCTCCTCCTAAAGCCTTTCTATTCTCGCTGTTGTCTCCTTGGGGACGCAGAGGCATTGCGGCTATTGGCGTGCATTCGACTGTTTGTCAGCTTTGGAAGGTGTGGGGACAATGCTTCACAAATGCGTGAACCCCGTCTGCTTGAATCTCTTTCGCTGCCTCAACGACGGAAAATTGTTCAAGGTCGAGGGAGAGAAATCCGTATCACCGAACCCTGCCAGAAGCGGCGGGATCGCTGGTAGCGGAGCAGTAATTTTGAGAAAAAATCAAGTGCGGGTACGCCCACAACATTTTTGGCTCTGCGATGAATGCTCTTCGCAAATCACTCTGACGTTTGAATCCGGACGTGGAATGATTGCCGTTCCTATCAACAATCGGCAAGCATTGCCTCCTACCCTGATAAAAGCTTGGGCGTAAGCTCAACCCGCCACCACTGTCAATCGGACAGCAAGTCCGAGGCAATAAAGCTGCCATTAGTACAAAAAACTCTGCGCTCTCAGTTCCCGGAAGAAACCGCGGCCGTTTGAATTCACGTTCGTGGGGGCACGTTGGGGGTAAAGCAGCAATTAGCATTCATGACGTTACTGATTGGAATCCCTAGTTTCAACGGTTGTAGAATACGCAGGCTATGGACTCAGACCGACAGACCCTGGGCAAGAAAGCTCCCAGGCGCAGTTTCTGGTCTTACATGAACAAGCTTGAGATTGACGTTGGGCTCTTTTTGACCCTGATCGTGGCAACAGCATGCCCGACACTGGCGGTTGCGGATATAAAGCCGCCCCTGAAGCCGGATCTCGGGCCCAACGTACTACTCTTCGACCCCGCGATGCCGCAGGTGGCCATGCAGCGGAAGATCGACAAGATCTATGCATCCGAGCGAAGAAACGAGTTCGGTACCGAGCGCTACGCCTTGCTGTTCTTGCCCGGCGAATATCACCTCGATGTGCCAGTTGGTTTCTATACCCAAGTGCTCGGGCTGGGTGCCTCGCCGGACGCCGTTCACATCAGCGGCCGTGTACACGCCGATGCCAGCCGCGACAAGAACAATGCCACCACAACCTTCTGGCGCGCCGCGGAGGGCTTTTCCGTAACGCCCACGGGAGGCACGATGCAATGGGCCGTTTCTCAGGCCGTGCCTTTCCGACGTATGCATGTTCGTGGCAATCTGGTCCTTCATCAACATAACGGATGGGCCAGCGGTGGATGGATGTCGGACACACTCGTGGACGGTAACGTCGATTCCGGCTCGCAGCAACAGTGGATTTCGCGCAACAGTGAATGGGCAAGCTGGACCGGTTCGAACTGGAATATGGCTTTCGTTGGCGTACCCCATCCGCCGCGGGGCGAATGGCCAAATCCGCCCTACACGAAGGTAGATGAGACTCCAGTGGTGAGCGAGAAGCCGTTCCTGGAAGTTGATGCAAAACGCCAGTGGAATGTTCGCGTCCCAACGCTTCAAAGAAAAAGCGTGGGCATTACGTGGCACGGCGGGTTGACGCCGGGAAAATCGATTCCCCTCGACCAGTTTTATATCGCCCGATCCGGTATTGACACGGCAGCCAGTATCAATGCGCAACTGGTACGGGGAATGCATCTGCTTCTCACGCCCGGAATTTACGACCTTAACGAACCGATTCGCATACCACGGTCGGGAACGATAGTCCTGGGCCTGGGCTTTGCGACTCTCCGGCCAATTCACGGCACAGCAGCCATGACCACCGCAGATGCGGATGGCATCGAAATCTCCGGCCTGCTTTTCGACGCGGGCCCGGAAACCTCGCCCCTGTTGTTGGAGGTTGGGGCCGAAGGGAGCAAGGGGCGCCACCAGCAGAACCCGATTATATTGCACGATGTGTTTTTTCGCGTGGGCGGAGCGGGTGTTGGCCGCGCACAAACTAACCTCGGCATCAACAGCAGTGACGTCATCATCGACCACACCTGGATATGGCGCGCCGACCACGGTGAGGGTGTGGGCTGGACCGGCAACACTAGCGCAAATGGACTAACGGTGAATGGAGACGACGTTACCGTCTACGGTTTGTTTGTCGAGCATCACCAGAAGTTCCAAGTCCTTTGGAATGGGAACGGTGGCCGAACGTACTTCTATCAGTCGGAGATTCCCTACGACCCTCCCGACCAGATGACCTACTCCAGTTCTCCGGGAACGAAGGGATGGGCCTCTTACAAAGTCGCAGATTCTGTAGTCAGCCACGAAGCGTGGGGATTGGGCATCTATAGCGTTTTCACCCAGCCGAATGTCGTGCTCAGCAGGGCCATCGAGGTTCCCAAGAAACCCGGAATCCGATTCCACCACATGATTACAGTTGCTCTGGGCAACCACGGCGAGATATCCGATGTAATTGACGATAAGGGCGGTCCGACATCAATGCAGCCGCGCGTCACTCCGAAAATTGCGCAGTTTCCTTAATGGGCTACTTTGTCAATTGTTGAATTGAGACGGGCTCGGGTGTTGGAGACGTACTGGCGTCCACATTGAAGTCGAAAAGAAGAACCCGCCACGTTGCCAGTGTCGATTACGCCGCCCCAGCGTAGATTTGCGATTCTGGTTTTCCTACACTTCTAGTCTCACACACCAGAGACGGGCTGCCGATCGTGCAACCCGTCTGACTGAATGTGAAGGGGCCATGTGACAAACACGCTTCCCCGTTGGTTTACTCTTCCGCCTCCTGAATACTTAGCGGAAGTGCCTTGGTTCGTTCGACGCGAACTGAGTTTAGCTTCGCCGGGTCGATCTCGAGAGCCCTCAGGATTGTTGGTGCGACCTGGCCTGTCGTGACTGGACTCTTCAAAACACGAGCATCGAGGTTAGGGTTCGAAACGATAAGTCCTACATTTGTATCGCCGAAGCTAAATCCGCCATGCTCAGCGTTCTTTTTCGTTGAGGTTGTATAGATCGTGCCGTACTGTGGCTGCACGATTACATCGGGGGTTCGGCTGTCCTTCAACGGGTCATTGAATTTCAGCTTCAATTCCGTTCCTCCCATCACCTCGTCTATGAAAAGTGGGACGGCATTCGTATTGAGATAGTCCGTCACCTTGTGATCGAGCGTCTGGTCCGGAAGCCAAATCAGCGCTATGTCATCATCGTTCACAAAACCGCACGGACCGGAGGCGCATACGCCGGCGCTGACAATGGCTTGGGCGGCAGGATTGGTTCCTCCATCTGGCAGAGCTGCAACGAGGTCCGCAAAATGACCAGGCTTATTTGTTTTTAATGGAGTGATCGGCGACTGGCCGTGCTTCGCTGTGACAATGAACAGAGTCGAGTCGTAAATTCCCTGTTCCTTCAGCGCTTGAATCATGTTGCCCAGAGCCTTGTCCGTTTTGTCGAAGGCGTAGGCAAGCACATCACTGGGAGTTCCGGACCCGTCCTTATAGCCGCCTGGTTGGCCATTCAGTCTGCCCGTGTCCTGAGTGCAGGAGCCGTCTGAATTATCCTTGGCCAGTTTTTGCCCCACGCTTACGGCCTGGAAATTCATGCCAAAGACCGCCGGTACGCCTGGGCCCGGAGAGCCGTCGTGCCTTAAACCTCGAATCTCATTCAGGATGGCCGCCACTTTCTTCTGATCATCATCCGCTGTGCAAACCACGCTGACGGTATTATCAAGTCCGCCGACGTTGGTAACTTCCGGTGTGAAGAGATCTTCCACTCCCGTCCCAGAAGGACCATTCACCAGATCATAGGCTGGATGTTTGTCAGCCCACGCCGTGTGTCCGCCCTCTGATCGCACTACTTCGAAGATGGTATTGGTGCGAAGAGCGCTATGGGGGTAGAGCGGAACGCAGTTCCCGTTCTCATCGCGATGACGCGGCAGTTTGGATGGATCGATCACGTTCAGCGAAACATTCTGAGCGTCGTATTTATCGATGCTCTCGTCAAACACCATCATGTTTCCGGCACCGCCCGCGCAGGCCGTGTTGGTAGGATCGTAGATAGTGCGGTCATAACTGACGTCGTAAAACATTCCGGTTGTCACCGGCGTCCCACCGGTCACAAGGGCGAGAAGACCGGGAAACGAATCGGAATTCGCTGGGGTGCGGGCGTTGGAATATGTGATGCCGTGCCTGGAAAGTTCAGCCAGAGCTGATTTGGGGTGCATATCGACAAAGCGCGCCACATCCAGGGCATGCAGGCCGTCGACGCTAATAAGTAACACATGGCGAACGTCATGCAGTCCGTCTTGTTGATGATCTGCTGCGAACGAAAGAGTGGATGCGAGCAACAAAAAGGGCAACGTGAACACAAGTCGGAACTTACTCACTCTGGTGCTCCTGTAATTGGAATTTATAAGCGAGAGAGGAGTAAACACCCGGATTGCTACGGTACTGTTAAAAAAAGATAAATTTACAGTGAATGCTGCGGCCACTTTGCAGAAGATTAGCGTGCGACCTCCGGCGGCCGCCTGCTTGAGGATGTGAGTTTGCGTCATTCAAAATCGCTTGCCCGATTGACGAGAGCCGTGTCTCCTGGCTGGGAAAAAGCGCAACAAGCACAGCTTCGATATGCAGGCAGGGAGTGCTGCCCGGAATCCATTCTTCCTGGTCAAACTTTGAACCGCTTCGAGCGATGCCATAGCCTAGCTCTCATCGCCCCTGAGACCGAGCGTGAGATATTGCCGCCGATCCGTGATCGAGATCGAATGCCCCAGGGCCATCGGCGGCTATTAGAACGATGACATCGGTAAGCTGCGTACTCCACAACCATGACCTGGATGGAGCGCCGGCGGTTTCGACTGCATCGCGTGTTTCCGGTCAAGGCACTACCGGGAGCCTCAAAGCCGAAGGGTGGGTCTTGTCGTGGAGGATGGTGTTCGTGGCTTTTACCCATGTTGCAGAATTCGCTGCTAGCTTTCCCGTGTTGAGATTGCGGTCGAAGCGAGGGAAATTGCTGCTGGAGAGTTCGAGGCGGAGCCGGTGGCCGGTGCGGAAGACATTGCTCGTCGCCCAAAGGTCGATTGAGAGCAGGTAAGCTTGCCCGCGAACGAGGGGAGCAGGTGTGACTTGCGAATCTCGGTAGCGAGCACGGAGGATGCCCTCAGTGAGGTTGATGGCTGTGCCGTCCGGTGCAACGTCGAGAAGTTTGGCGGTGAAGTCGGTGTCCACAGCAGAGGATGTGGCGAAGAACTCGAGGCGGACCGGGCCGGTGATTTCGAGGTCGTGAACGAGCGGGAAAGTCGAGTAGACGAGCACGTCATCGCGTTCTTCCACGGAACGCTGATCGCGCGGACCGGGGGCGAGATGATCGCTATCACAGCATAGGGGCCCGCCGATGGTAGGAATGGGCTTGGCGGGATCGTAGACGAAATCGTCGGAGGGTTCGTTCCCGGGCGCCAGCGTCGAAAGCCAGCCATCGCCGCGACTTGTGTTCGCTCGTCCCTGCGAATGGAGAAAGTATTTGGTCGACTTGGCGCGGGCGAGAGGCCAGTCATCTTCATCACGCCACTCATCAATTCCCATGACGAAGATCTTCACTGCCATGTCGGTCGCGAATTCATTTCGTGTGCCCTTGAACAGGAAATCGTACCAACGAAGAGTTGCCTCGCCTTCGTTAAACTTTTCGGCTTCCGGACCGAAATCGACTTCCCCGATCTTGCGTCCGTCTCCCGCGTGACCGCCGATCGTGATCAAAAGGTGCTGACCGTTTCTGGTTTCTGCGCTTGCAGCGTGCGTTTTCAATCCAATGTAGTTACGCAGTGAGCCACCAAGAAAGATGTCATACCAGGCGGCGATGTGAAGTGCCGGAACACGAATGTCTGCGTAATGTTCTTGGATCGACCAGCGCCTCCAGTAGTCGTCGTAAGAGGGGTGTGCAAGCCAGTCGAGAAAATATGGCGCGATTATCGAAGCTGAAACATTCATGGTGTCCGTGGGATTCGGATTGAAAACTGGATAGGCTGTTAGTGGGAGGGCGTTAACGTCTTCCGGAGCATTCGACACGCGTTCGATCTCATGCAAAAGGCTTTCTTGCGCGAGGCCTCTGGTCCATGATTCGTCGAACCACTGTTCGAACGCTCCGTCTTGGTAGGTCCAGCCGTCGTGATAATCGCTGGGGGTCATTACCGGACAGATACCTGCCAGATGCGGCGGATGTACGATGGCTGCGAGCATCTGCGTCGCTCCAACGTAAGAGCCGCCGAACATGCCCACTCTACCGTCCGAATAGGGCCGGGCCGCAATCCACTCGATCGTGTCATAGCCGTCTTCCGATTCGTGGAGAAATGGGTACCACTCGCCATCGGAGGTGTAGCGACCACGCACATCTTGGAGGAAAACTATATAGCCTCGCGATGCGGCTCGCTGGGCAAAATCCACGTCGTAGCCCCAAGTGGCGCGGCGGTAAGGGGTACGCTGGAGAAGAATCGGGAACTTGCCTTCAGCGTCGGGCCGGAAGATGTCGCCGCGAAGGATTACGGCATCGCGCATTCTCACAGAGACGCCGCGTT